>NZ_JBTNDR010000035.1:0-41540 GCF_054510895.1 Arthrobacter sp. HLT1-20
GGGGGGGGAGGGGCGGGGGGGGGGGTGGGAAAAAGGGGGGGGGACCAAGGCGTTTTTTGGGCTCCCCCTTTGTTTGGCACGCCCTCGGCGCGTCGGGGCCGGGGCGCTACTGTCCGTAGACAGCCTTGCGCGCCGCAACGTACCGCCCGCGCACCACGGCGCCCCAGTCGCCGTCGGGCGTGAACGACTCCTCGATCCGGCGGCCCCACACCGGAAGCTCCCCGGTCGCAGCCCAGGCAGCCTGCCGCGCGGCGCCAAGCGCCACATATTCCTGCGGCTCGGGCACCTCAACGGGCACCCCAAACACCGCGGCGGCCGCCTCCCGCAGGGCGCGCGACTTCGCGCCGCCGCCAATGAGCAGCACCCGCTCCACCGGCACCCCAAAGGAAGCCATCGAATCCAACGCGTCGGCCAGGGAGTTCAGCACGGCGAGCACGCAGGCCCGCGCCATGTTGTCGGGCGTCATGTTGGCCCGCGTCATCCCCACCAGGGTGCCGGTGGCGTCAGGCAGGTTGGGTGTGCGCTCGCCGTCGAGGTAGGGCAGCAGCACCAGCCCGCCGGCGTCGGGCGCGGCGGCCTGTGCCAGCCGGTCAAACTCCGCCAGGTCCACGTCCAGCATGGCCGCCCCGGCCACCATCACCCGGGCCGCATTGATCGTGGCCAGCAGCGGCAGGTGCCGGCCCGTCGCGTCGGCAAAACCTGCCAGCTGCCCGGAGACGTCGCGCACGGGCGCCTCGGTCACGGCAAACACCGTCCCGGAGGTGCCGATCGAGACAACAATGTCCCCCGGCGCCAGTTCCAGTCCGAGCGCCGCCCCCGCGTTGTCCCCCATGCCGGCGCCGACGACGGCGGCACTTGCGCCCCAGCGCGGCAGCAGTTGTCCGGCACTTGCGTTGGGCGCAAGGACCTCCGGCAGGGCGGGCACGCTGCCAAAGAACTGCTCGAGCAGCTCCGGCCGGTACGCATCGGAGCGCGGATCAAAATACGCCGTGCCCGACGCGTCGCTGCGGTCCGTGCTCCAGGCGCCGCTGAGCTGGAGGTTCAGCCAGTCGTGCGGCAGCCCCACGGCCTTCAGCCGGGCAGCCGCGTCGGGCCGGTTCCGGGCCAGCCAGGCCAGCTTGGTCAGCGTGAAGGAAGCCACGGGGAGCACATTCACGGCGTCCACCCAGGCGTCGGCGCCGAGTTCGGCCACCATGGCCCCGGCCTCGCCTGCGCTGCGGACGTCGTTCCACAGCAGGGCGTCGTGGACTGGCTCATTGTTCGCGTCAACGGCCACCATGCCGTGCTGCTGGGCAGCAACGGCCACGGCGGCAACGCGGTCACCGAGTGCGTCTATCCCGGCCGCCCGCCAGGCGTCCTCCAACGCCGATGTCCAGCACCCGGGGTCGATCGACGTCCCGTCCGGGTGGGCTGCCGAGCCGGCAGACAGCTGCGCTCCCGTGGCCAGGTCAACGGCCACCACCTTGCATGACTGGGTGGAGGAATCGATGCCCACCACCACGTCGGCGCGAGCCAAGCCGCCGCTCATGCGCGCGTCTCCGTTCGGCCGGCGTGCGCCTGCAGTTCCACGGCCAGCTGTTCATCAGCCACCAGGGTGTGCACAATCCCGGCGGCAATGCAGGCCCTGACGGCGTCTGCGCGCACGGCGCCTTGCGCCACAGCCAACACTTTGGGGGTGCGCTGCAACTGGTCAACCGTGACGGAGAGGATTCTTGTGTCAAGTTCGGCCGGCACGGCTTTCCCGTGGGCGGAGATCAGCCGCCCGGAACATTCGGCAACAGCACCCTTGTCGATCCCGTCCTGGCGCACTGCGTTGTCCACCCGGTCCCAAACGGTGGACAGGTTGGGCGCCCAGGCGCCAATGGCCACAATGGCCAAGTCCAGTGAGTCCGCCATGCGCATGGCGTCGGCAATTTCCGGCTGGCGGCGCAGTCCCGAAGCCGTGGCGGCACTGTCCACCACCAACGGCGCCCACAGGGGCCACGTCCGGCCGCCACCCACGCGCCCCAGGCGCTGGATGAGGTCCAGGGGGTTGCCGCCGCCGGGCACGGGCAGGGCCCCGGCAAGCTGGACAATGTTGCACTTGGGCAGTCCGGTGACATGCCGGGCGGCGAGGTCCAGGGTTCGCGACCATGAGATGCCCACGGTCATCCCCGTTCGGGCTTCCCGCATGAGCTCGTTGGCGACCGCGTGGGCCTGCAGGTCGCGTTGCTCAAATTCGTCGTCAACAGTCTTGACCACCACAACCCGACGCAGCCCCAGGGCTGCTGCGAGCGCCTCGGCGTCGACTGCCACCTGGCCGCCGGGGCGGCGGATTTCGATGTGAACGATTCCTGCCGCCCGCGCTTCGTCAAGGAATCTGGCCACCTGAAACCGGGAAATGCCGTGTTCCGTGGCAATTTCAACCTTTGACTGATTGTCCAGGTAATAGGCCTGCCCAATGCGGGCAAGCAGCTCCTCATGCGAAATCTCCGGCACTGTGCGCCTTCCTAAACAGAAACATTTGAGCGTCAGCTCTTGCTCAAATGAGTATATATGACTAGAGTCACTTAACAAATGAGCAAGATCATTTTCTCAAACGAGCAACCAGATTGAGAGTGACCAATGAAGTTCCCCCCATTCCGTGCCTCGAAGGCACGCCGGAGCCGAGGCGCAACGCGCGGCGCCAGTTGGCTGGCTGTTGCCGCCACGGCCGCGCTTGCCCTTAGCGGTTGCGCACCCGCCGGCCCCGCCAAGGAAACCCTTGTGGTGGCCATCGTGGCCAACCCCCAGATGAAGGACGCAATCTCCCTTCAGGACGACTTCACCGCCAAACACCCCAACGTCAACGTCAAGTTCGTGACACTGCCCGAGAATGAGGCCCGCGCCAAGATCACGGCCTCGGTGGCCACCGGCGGCGGCGAGTTCGACGTCGTCATGATTTCCAACTACGAGACCGAAATGTGGGCCAAGAATGGTTGGATCGAGAATCTCCAGCCTCTCGCGGACGCCACGGCCGGCTACGACACCGACGATTTCATCCCCACCATCAAGGATGCCCTGAGCTACCAGGACAACATGTACTCGGTGCCCTTCTACGGTGAATCCTCCTTCCTGGTGTACCGCGAAGACTTGTTCAAACAGGCCGGGATCACCATGCCGGAGAACCCCACGTGGGAAGAAATCGGCGCCATCGCCCGCAAGCTCAATGACCCGGCCAAGGATTTTGCCGGCATCTGCCTGCGCGGGCTGGCCGGCTGGGGCGAGGTCATGGCCCCGCTCAGCACGGTCATCAACACCTACGGCGGCCAATGGTTCGACACGGACTGGAACGCCAAGCTGGACACCCCGGAGGTCAAGTCGGCGGTCACCGACTACGTTGACCTGCTCAACGACGCCGGCCAGCCGGGCGCCGCAACCAGCGGCTACGGCGACTGCATCACCCGCTACAGCCAGGGCCAGGCTGCCATGTGGTACGACGCCACAGCCATGGTTTCCAGCATTGAAGACCCCGCGTCCTCACTGGTTGCCGGCAAGTCCAAGTACGCCCCGGCACCCGTGAAGAACACGAAGTCGGCCGGCTGGCTGTACAGCTGGTCATTGGCCATCCCGACCACGAGCGAACACAAGGACGCCGCCTGGGACTTCGTTTCCTGGATGACCAACAAGGACTACATCAAGCTCGTCGGCGAGAAGATCGGCTGGGAACGGGTGCCGCCGGGCAGCCGCAAATCCACCTACGAAATCCCCGAATACGCCGCCGTCGCCAAGGCCTATGCCAAGCCAACCCTTGACGCCATGTACAGCGCCAAGCAGGAGACGTCCATGGTCAACCCGGTCCCCTACCCGGGACTGCAGTTTGTGGCCATCCCCGAATTCCAGGACCTGGGCACCCGGGTCAGCCAGCAGATCTCGGCAGCCATTGCCGGGCAAAAAACTGTTGACGAAGCTTTGAAGCAGTCCCAGCAGTACGCCGAACCCGTCGCAAAGTCATACCAAGAAGGAGGCAAATAGTGGCTACCACCATGGTTGACCGTCACAACCTCAAGCAGCACAAACGCAAGTCCACCCAGGACGGCCCGGGCATGTCCAAGGCCGAAGCCTGGCGCCGCCGCGGCCCGCTGCTGCCGGCCTTGATTTTCACCATTGTCATTACGCAGCTGCCGTTCCTTGTCACCATCTGGTACTCGCTGCGGAACTGGAACCTGCTCCGTCCCGACGGCAACCAGTTCAACGGCCTGCAAAACTATGTGGACATCTTCATGGACTCCACGTTCCGCAGTTCCGCCCTGAACAGCATTGTCATCACCCTGGGCTGCGTGTTCTTTGCCATGGTTTTGGGCATCATCTTTGCCCTGCTGCTGGACCGCAAGTTCCGCGGCCAGGGCGTTGTGCGCACCATGCTCATCACGCCGTTTTTGATCATGCCCGTTGCCGGCGCCACGCTGTGGAGCATCTCCATGCTGAACCCGAGCTTCGGCCTGGTGAACTGGGTCATCTCCCTGGTGGGCATCCCGCCCGTGGACTGGACGGCCCAGCACCCCATCGTCTCCATCCTCATGGCGCTGGTGTGGCAGTGGACCCCGTTCACCATGCTGCTGGTGCTGGCCGGGCTGCAGTCCCAACCCAAGGACGTGCTGGAGGCCGCGCAGATCGACGGCGCCGGCTGGACCAAGACGTTCTTCTGGGTCACGCTGCCCCAATTGCGCCGCTACATTGAGCTGGGCGTGCTGCTGGGCACCATTTATGTGGTCAACACCTTCGACCAGATCTACCTCATGACTGCCGGCGGGCCTGGCACCGCCAGCGCCAACCTGCCGTTTTACATCTACCAGCGGGCCTTCCTGGGCTTCGACATTGGCCAGGCGGCCGCGATGGGGGTTGTGGTTGTCATCGCCACCATTGTCATTGCCACCTTCGCCCTGCGCCTGATCTTCCGCAGCTTTGACGCAAAGGACTAAGCCGTGACCACAACCATCACTCCCCCCGCCCCCCTGTCCCCGGCCAAGAAATCCGCCGAGCGGAAATCCCGTGAAGCACGACGGCGTTTCTCCGGTTCCGCCCTCACCACAGTCACGTGGCTGCTCGCCTTTGTGTTCTTTGCACCGGTGATCTGGCTTGTCATGACGGCGTTCAAGCCCGAATCCGCCGCGGCGTCCAACCCGCCCGTGTTCTTCTTCACCCCCACGTTTGAACAGTTCGAGGCGGTGCTCAGCAACGGCGCCGGCGCCTACTTCCTCAATTCGCTCATCGCCACGGGCGTCTCCACCGTTCTTGTGGTGCTGCTGGCCGTGCCGGCGGCCTATGCCGTGAGCATCCGGCCGGTGAAGAAGACCCAGGACGTGCTGTTCTTCTTCATCTCCACCAAAATGCTTCCCGTGGTTGCCGTCATCATGCCCATCTATGTGATCGCCGGGCAGCTGAAGGTTCTTGACAACATTGGAACGCTGATTGTCCTGTACACGGCCATGAACCTGCCCATCGCGGTATGGATGATGCGCTCCTTCTTCCAGGAAGTCCCCGGCGAGGTCCTCGAGGCTGCCGCCATGGACGGTGCCGGGCTGATCAAGACCCTGCGCACCATCCTGATTCCCATGGTCACCCCCGGCCTGGCCGCAACGGCGCTGATCTGCGTGATCTTTGCCTGGAACGAGTTCTTCTTCGCCCTGAACCTCACGGCCGCCAACGCAGCCACCGTGCCTGTCTTCCTTGTCTCGCAGATGACCAGCGAGGGCCTGTTCCTGGCCAAGCTGTCGGCGGCCTCCGTGCTGGCTTCGCTGCCGGTTGTCATTGCCGGCTGGGTGGCACAGAAGCAGCTGGTTCGCGGACTTTCGATGGGTGCGGTGAAATAAACAATGGCTGGTCAACTTTCATCAGCAGACCGCTCCCTGCCTGATTCCATGAACGTTTCGGTGCTGGTCCGCCGGGGCGAGCTGCGCACCGAGCAACGGTCGGTTCCCGCCCCGGGCCCGGGCGAGGTCCTGGTGCGGATCACCTCGGTGGGGGTGTGCGGCTCGGACACCCACTACTTCAAGGAAGGCCGCATCGGCCCCTACGTGGTGGACGCGCCACTGGTTCTTGGCCACGAACCTGCCGGAGTCATTGTGGCCCTGGGCGCCGGTGTCACGGACCGCTCCGTGGGACAGCGTGTTTCACTGGAGCCGGGCATCCCCGATCCGCTGTCCACACAGGCATTGGCCGGCTGTTACAACCTGGATCCCGGGGTGAGGTTCTTTGCAACACCTCCCATTGACGGCGTGTTTTCCGAGTACGCGGTCCACCCCGGCGCGTTTTGCCATCCGGTCCCGGACTCCGTTTCCGACAACGCCGCTGCCCTGCTTGAACCGTTGAGCGTGGCGCTGGCGGCCCGTTCGGCCGGCAAGATCCAGCTTGGCGATGCCGTACTGGTTGCCGGTGCCGGCCCCATTGGCCTGCTCATCGCCAAGGTGGCGCAATTGGCCGGCGCCACGGTTACCTTGACGGATGTGCGGGCGGAGCGCCTGGCCCCGGCCAAAACATACGGCGCTGCGCATACTTTCACGGCTGGCGAGCAGCCGCCCGTGGAGCCCGTCTTTGACGTGTTCATTGACGCAACGGGCGCCGAACAGGCCATCCTGGGCGGCTTGGCCCGGCTGGCTCCGCGCGGGCGCTGCGTCCTGGTCGGCATGGGCGCCGACACCATCGCCCTGCCGGTGCCATTGGTGCAGGGCCGCGAGCTCGTCATCACGGGAACATTCCGTTATGCGAATACATGGCCCACGGCCATTGCCCTGGCCGCCTCCGGGCAGATCGACCTTGACGGCCTTGTCACCTCAACCCATGGCCTGCAGGACGTGGAATCCGCCCTGACGGCAGGGTCCAATCCAGGGGCACTGAAGGCAGTGGTCCACCCCTAACAACGCCGCTCAGCCGCCGGCCACCGACTGAATAACCATCAGTTCCTGGCCGGCGGCTGCCTGCGTTTGCAGCCCGGAAAGCCGCCGAATGTCCTCACCGTCCAGGTAAATGTTGACGTACCTGCGCTGCGCCCCCGTCTCGTCCCGCAGCCTCCTGGTGAACTTGGGAAATTGCGCGCCAATGACGTCCAGCAGCTGCGCCACGGTAGCGCCGTCGCCAACGTCCAGGCTCAGCGTCTCGTGTCCACCCACCATGGTTTGCAGCAGGCGTGGCACCAGCACCGTCACTTCACCGGCCATGATGGCGGCCCTAAAGTTCGACGGCGGCGGCACGGACACACAGGACGTCCGGCAGGTGCGTGAGGACTTCGGCAAAGTGTTCGCCCTCGTTGGCACTGGCGTATACCGAACCGCCGCGGGTGCCAAAGTACATGCCCGCCGGCTCCACATTGTCCACGGCAGCAGCATCCCTGAGCACCACGTTGTAGTCGGGCTCCGCAATGCCCTGCGCCAAACGCTGCCAGGACGCCCCGCCGTCGTCCGTCTTGTGGACGGCCAGCCGGCCACCCGGCGGAATCCGCTCCCCGTCCGCCATGATGGGCACAACCCAGGCAGTCCCGGAACGGCTGGGATGGGTCAGCATGGTGAAGCCAAAGTCCGTGGGCAGGCCCTCGGCAATGGAATTCCAGGTGTCCCCGGCGTCGTCGCTGCGGTAGACCCCGTGATGGTTTTGCGCGTACAAAGTGTCCGGAGTGTTGGGGTCGCGGGCAATCTTGTGCACGCACTGGCCGAATTCGGGCTGCGGATCGGGCATGAAGTACGCCGAAATTCCCTTGTTCCGCGCCACCCAGGTCTCCCCCGCGTCGGTGCTCCGGTAGACACCGCCGGTGCTCATGGCCACATGGATCGTGTTGGGATCGCCGGGGCTGGGCAGGACAGTATGCGCCGCGGCCCCGCCAAATCCGGCACCCCATTCGGTGCGGTGCGGATGGTCCCAGAGGCCCCGGTTGAGCTCAAAATGCTCCCCGCCGTCGGTGGATTTCCACACTGAAATGGGTTCACACCCGGCCCACACCACACCGGGCCTGTCCTCGCTGTCCGGCTGGATCTGCCAGACACGCTCCAACGCGGATTCGGTGTCAGCCGGGAAGGTGATGGCGCCGTGGTCCGGCTCCTGCCAGGTGGCGCCAAAATCGTCGGAATGAGCGACCGTTGGCCCCCAATGTTCACTGCGCAGGCCCACCATGATTCTGGTCTTGCCGCCACGGGTGTCAATTCCGATGCTGGGAATCTCCTGCATCAGAAAATGCGGACCGGTAAAGGTGAAGTTTGACCTGTCCGCACTGGTGCCCAGCCACAACCCTTTCTTGGTCCCCACGGCCAGCAACATGGTGATTGGCTGGTCCTGAGGTTGTGCATCCTGCGAATTCGACTGCGCTCCATTGCTCGTCATGGGTTAAATTCGACCACCCCTGCACCCGGGCAACAAGAGTTACTCATTAGTAACTTAGGATTCCGCACACCCAATCACGCATCCGCCCCGCCCCTGCCCGCAGCACCCTTGCCCCGAAAGAACCCGCAGCCGGGCGGTCCCAATACCCCCTGGGGGTACTTGACACATACCCTATGGGGGTATAAATTGAAGTCATGACAACCACCGAAACAGAACACGCCGGCCCGCACGGCTACAGCGAGGAAAAACAGGCCTATCTGCGCCGCCTCAAGCGCGCGGAGGGCCAGGTCCGTGGCATCGCGCGCATGGTTGAGGAGGACAAATACTGCATTGACATCCTCACCCAGATGGCCGCCGTCAACAAGGCACTGCACGCCGTGAGCATCGGCCTCCTCGAGGACCACATTGCCCATTGCGTGGTCAATGCCGCCAATGAATCCCAGGAATCGGGCAACCCGGAGATCGTCTCCGAAAAGGTTGCAGAGGCCACCGCCGCCATTTCACGCCTACTCAGGAGCTAACTGCCATGAACACCACAACCATCAACGTTTCAGGCATGACCTGCGGGCACTGCGTCAGCTCCGTCACGGAAGAACTCACCGAACTCAAGGGCGTGGAGACCGTGTCCGTGGACCTCAACGAAGGCGGCATCTCGGAAGTCACCATCACCTCCACCCTGACCCTTGACCCCGCAGAAATCAGTGAAGCAATTGCCGAGGCCGGCTACCTCATGGTCGCCAACAACGCCTAACCCACCACCAAGTTAAGGAGCGCCATGAGCGCCTCAGATCTTTTGTCCCAAACCGCCACACCCGGCCCCCGCATGGTCGAGCTCGACATCGAAGGCATGACCTGTGCCTCGTGCGTCAGCCGGGTTGAACGCAAGTTGGGCAAACTCGAAGGCGTCAGCGCTTCCGTGAACCTCCCGCTGGAAACAGCCCAGGTCACGGTCCCCGCCGGCATTTCCAACCAGCAAATCATCGACACCGTTAACGCCACCGGCTATAAAGCCCGGCTAAAGAATGTCCCCGTCACCCGGCACGACGCCGGGACTCACGGCACGCACGACCCCCACCAGGGTATGGATCACGGCACCGGGCACCAGGGCATGGATCACGGCACCGGGCATGACGGTGCGGCTCACGACCATATGGCGCACGGCGGCACCGCCGCAACGCTGCGTCCCCGCCTGATCCTGGCCGCCGTTCTCACCATCCCGGTGTTCCTGATCTCCATGTTCCCGGCCCTGCAATTCCCGCACTGGGGCTGGGTGGTGGGCGCCCTGACCCTGCCGGTGGTCACGTGGTCGGCCTGGCCCTTCCACCGTGCCGCGGTCATCAATGCCCGGCATTTTGCCTCCACCATGGACACCCTGGTCTCCATTGGCGTCAGCGCGGCGTTCCTGTTCTCCGCTGTCACCATGATCATGGATCCCCTGCTCACGGCACACGGCGCACACATGGCCGGGCACGCACCCCTGTACTTTGAGGTCTCGGCCGTGGTGGTGACGTTCCTGCTCTTGGGCCGCTACCTGGAAGCCAAGGCGAAGGCCAAGGCCGGCGATGCCCTCAAAGCGTTGCTGAGCTTGGGTGCCAAGGAAGCCACTGTCCTGCGCGACGGCGTCGAGGTCAAGATCCCCGCGGCAGACCTCGCTGTGGATGAGATCTTCGTAGTCCGCCCCGGCGAAAAGATCGCCACGGACGGCGTCATCACTGCTGGCAGCTCGGCCGTGGACACCTCGCTCATCACGGGCGAGTCGCTGCCCGTAGACGTCACAGTGGATGACGCCGTCACGGGCGCCACCATCAACACCTCCGGCCGGCTGTTGGTGCGGGCCACCCGCGTTGGCGCCGAGACAACGCTGGCCCAGATGGGCAAGCTGGTCAGCGCCGCACAGGCCGGGAAGGCTCCCATCGCCCGCTTGGCGGACAGGATCAGCGCCGTGTTCGTGCCGATCGTGCTGGTCATCGCAGTGCTCACCTTTGCCTTGTGGCTCATCCTCAGCGGTGACATCCAGGCCGCCTTCACCGCCGCCGTCGCTGTTTTGATCATCGCCTGCCCCTGCGCCCTGGGGCTGGCCACACCCGTTGGCTTGCTGACCGGAACCGGCCGGGCCGCCCAGCTGGGCATCCTCATCAAGGGCCCGCAGGTCCTGGAAGACACCCGCACGGTGGACACCATCTTGTTGGATAAGACCGGCACCGTCACCGAGGGCAAGTTGAGCGTGGTCGACGTCGTGCCCCTCACCCAGGTGCCGCCAGCCGACGTTCTCCGCCTGGCCGGGGCCGTGGAGTCGCACAGCGAACACCCCATTGCCCTCGCCATTGCCGAGCGTGCCCGCACCAAGGGCGGCTTGCCCGACGTGGAAGATTTCACCTCCGCCCCCGGCGGCGGCGTGCGTGCGGTAATCGAAGGCCGCACGGTGTTGGCCGGCAGGGCAGGATGGCTGGAGGAAAACGGCGTCGAACTATCCGAACCCGACAAGGCAGCCCTGGTGACGCAGCAACAGCGCGGCACCACCGCCATCTGGGTGGCCGTGGATGGTAAGGCCGCAGGCTTGATTGCCCTGCAGGACACCATCAAGGCCGGTTCGGCTGAGGCCATTGCCAGGCTCAAGGAACTGGGCTTGCGGCCCATCCTGCTCACCGGCGACAACGCCGCCGTTGCAGCCCAGGTGGCGGCAGCGGTGGGGATTGCGCCCGAGGATGTGTTTGCCGATGTCCTGCCCCAGGGCAAGGTGGATGCTGTCAAGAGGTTGCAGGCCGCCGGGGCCACGGTGGCCATGGCGGGCGACGGCGTCAATGACGCAGCTGCCCTGGCGCAGGCCGATCTTGGCATCGCGATGGGCTCGGGTACCGATGTTGCCATTGAGGCGGCGGACCTGACAGTCATGGGCAATGATCTGGGCCAGGTGGCCACGGCCATTGCCCTGTCACGGAAGACGCTCGGAACCATCAAGACGAACCTGTTCTGGGCATTCTTCTACAACGCGATTGGCATCCCCGTGGCAGCGCTGGGCTTGCTGAACCCCATGATCGCCGGCGCCGCCATGGCTGCCAGCTCGGTGCTGGTGGTGGCGAACTCACTGCGGTTGCGCCGCTTTGGCAAGTAGGCCGTACGCAGGTAGCTAGGCACAAAAGGAGGTCCGGCGGGCAACCCGCCGGACCTCCTTTTGTGCCAGGGGTCAGCTAGTCCCGCGTAGTCCCCGCTCCGGCATCCGCCGGTTCAAGGTCCACAGCGTAGCCGCCGCCGCGCTTGAACGGCCCGCGCAACTCGTCAAGGCGCACCATGACCACACCGAACATGATGAACAACCCGCCCATCAACTGGATCACCCGGGGCAGCTCGCCCAGCAGGATCCACGCCCAAATGACGGCAAAGAGCACCTCGAACAGTGCCACAAAGGAGGCTACCTTGGAGCCCAACCCGCGCGTGGCAATAATTCCCACCACATAGGCAAACACGGTTGTCACCAGCACCAGGCCCAGAACCGGCACAAACCAGGGCACCTGATTGCCCGCGAACACCACGTCACTGGTGGTGTAGGCCAGCGGCATCACACCCACCAACCCCATACCAATGATCGCTGCGGCACCCACGGCCATGCCGCCACCGGCCATCAGGATGGGGGGCACATTGTCATCGGCGCGGGCTGACATGACAAAGTAAAACGCCGAACATACGGCCGCGGCAAGGCCCCAGAGGATGCCTTCAACGCTGACCTGCTGACTGCCGGCAAGATCGAGCACCAAGACCAGGCCGCCCATGGCACTCGCGGCACCCACAATGGTGAGAATGCGTGGACGCTGGCGGGTCATGAGCCAAGCCCAGCCCACCAAGAGCACCGGAGAAAGGTATTCCAGCAGCAGGGCCACGCCCACGGAAAGGTGCGCCACGGCGTTGAAGAAGAACAGTTGGCACAAGGCTATGGGGACTATGCCGTAGATGGCTATGCGCAGCAGCGATCCTTTCACCGCATGCCAGTGCCGCACCAGGGTGATGATGACGGGAATGAGCAGGACAGCGGCGGCCCCGCCAATCCGGATGGCTACGGCCGCGCCCGGGGACCAGCCGGCGTCGAACAGGGACTTGGCAAAGGAGCCGGACAGGGCAAACGCCGCGGCCGACACAAAGGCCAGCGCCAGCGCCGGTGAGGCCACGTGCGTTCTGGCTGCGGTGGCGGGCAGAACGGCTGTGTTCTTGGAAGTAGGCATGGGAGCATCCGTATGTCAGGAGTGTAAGGCGTTAGACTAATGACATTACGCCCACCAATTGTCAGGAGTCAACATGGTCTTTACTAATGACACGGAAGTGGCTTTGCAGTCGGCCGCCAATCTGATCAACACGGCACCCGCAACGGTCGGCTCCGACGGCATCGTCACGGGGGACGACACCCTCGTGAGCGTGGATGATTTGGACGCCTTTGTTGCGGCGGAGCAATTTACGGGTTCGCGCGAGCATTCGGCCGCCGAGGTCACGGCGGTGCGTGCCATGCGCAGCGAACTGCGGGTCATCTTTACCGCAGATGAGGACACGGCCGTGGCCATGGCCAACGCACTCCTGGCCCGCGCCCAGGCACTGCCGCAACTGGTCAAGCACGACCAATGGGATTGGCACCTACACGCAACAGCACCGGCGGCTCCCCTAGCCCAACGCATGGGGGTTGAAGCGGCCATGGCCCTAGTGGATGTAATCCGCGCCAAGGAGTTGGGCCGGCTGAAAGTCTGCGCCGCCCCGGACTGCCAGGCCGTGCTAATCGACCTGTCAAAGAACAGGTCCCGGCGATATTGCGATACCGGCAACTGCGGCAACCGCGCCCACGTGGCCGCCTACCGGCGTCGCAAATCAGCTCAAAAATAGAGCGAACGTACAGTTGATGCCGATGTTCCTGGGGAACATCGGCATCAACTGTACGTTCGAGCTGCGGGGCGGGGCAGCTTACTTCATGGTTCCTGCAGACACCGAGCCCTGGAGCTGGCGCTGGAAGAGGATGTACATGATCAAAACGGGAACAACCACAATGATGGCTGCTGCGAACAGTGAACCAAAGTCCACCGCGTAACCCTGCTGGCCGGCGAAGGCCGCAATACCCTGGGACAGAACGTAGTTCTTTGGATTGGTATTGATGGCCACGGGGATCAGGTACTGGTTCCACAAACCCAGGAAGTTGAAGATGGCGACCGACGCCATGCCCGGCTTGGCCATAGGCAACATGATCTGGAAGAACGTGCGCCATTCGCCGGCACCGTCGATCTGTGCAGCTTCGGCAATTTCGCTCGGCAGAGCCTTGAAGAAGGAGAACAGGAAGAACACGGTGAACGGAAGTGCGAACGCAACGTAGACAATGATCAAACCCGGCAAGGTGTTCAGCAGGCCCAGGTTCTTCAAGATGAAGAACAAGGGCACAATCGCCAGGAAGATCGGGAACGTCAGGCCTGCGAGCATCAGGTAGTAGATGGCACGCGAACCCGGGAACACAAAACGGGCCAAAACATAGGCGCACATGGCACCCAGCACCATCACAATGACGAGCGCAGCGCCCACCACAATCACAGTGTTGAAGAAGTACGATCCGATTCCGGCAGTGTTCCATGCGTTGACGTAGTTCTGGAACTGCCAGTCCGCGGGCAGGGAGAACGGTGAGGCAAAGATCTCCGACGTTGTCTTGAACGAGGAAAGCAGGGTCCAACCCAGGGGCACCAGCACCAGCAGGGACCACAGGGCCAGCATGGTGTGCGAAACACCCGCTACAACCTTGTCGCCCTTGGTCTCCTGGGACTTGCGCTCAACATGCCCGTGGGCTGTCCGCTTGTTCTTAGCAATATTCAAAGCCATTATTCAGACACATCCTTGCTGCCACCGGTCCAACGGTTCACCAGGAATACCAGTGCCGAGAAGATCAAAGTAATTACTGCCAAAACAACACCCATGGCACAGGCCAGGCCAAACTGGCCCTTGGAGAATGCCGTGGTGAACAGCTTCTGGGACATGACCAAGGTGGAATTCTCAGGCCCACCAGTGGAGTTCAAGATGGACATGTACACAAATGCGTCCAACGCCAGGATGCCCATGTAAACGTAGGCCGTCTGGATGTTGTCACGGATCAGTGGGATGGTGATGTTCATGGCTGTGCGGAAGCGGCCGGCGCCGTCGATGCGGGCGGCTTCAAAGGTTTCGGCAGGAATGCCCTTGATGGCTGCGATGAACAAGATCATGTAGAAGCCAACAAAGCCCCACACAATCACAACCATGGAGGCGATCATGGCCGTCCGGGAGTCGCCAAGCCAGGGGTAGTCTTTAAAACCATCCAGGCCAATACCCGTCAGGATGCCGTTCAACAAACCGTTATCCGGGTTGAAGATCTGCGACCAGATAATGCCAATGACGACGGCGGGGATCACGTAGGGGAAGAAGGAGACAATGCGGTAGAAACCGGCACCCTTCAGGCCCTTGATCTGTCCGCGACTGCTGCCGCCAATGGTGACCAACGTTGCCAGCACCAAGGCCAGGATCACTGTGATGACGGGCAGGAAGATGGACAGGACAATGCTGTTTCGCACAGACAACATGAAGATGTCGTCATTGAAAAGCTTGACATAGTTGCCTAGTCCTACGAACGGCATGTTGTTGTCGAAGCCGCTCCAGCTGGTCATCGAGTAGTACACCGCCTGGACAAACGGCGAGATCACGAAGACCAGATAGATCACCAGCGGCAGTCCCAAAAAGACTGCCATGAAGCTGACCTTATCGAATGTCAATTTTTTCCGGCGCCGCCGGGCGGTGGCGACAACGCCACCGCCTGACTGCACGTCGTTTGTTACTTGTGTCACTTCACTTCAATCTTCTTGACCGAATCGTCCTTGGCAACCTTGTCGGTGATGGACTGCAGTGCCTTGGTGAGGCCGGCAACATCAAGTTTACCGTCCAGGAAGGAGTTCCACGGGACCAGCATGTCGGCGTTCATGCCGTACAGGTCGATGAAGTTCCAGGTGAAGATGTCCTTGCCAGCAGCATCCAGCAACGTGGTCTGGGAGACCAGCGCGGTGGAGCCGAAGCCGTCGGCGGGAACGGTGCCCTTGACAACTGTCGGAGCCAACTTGGTCTTGGCGAAGTTGGTTGCAGCTTCCTTGGAGAGCATGGTGCGCAGCAATTCCTTGCCTGCGGCAGCATTGGCACCCTTGGTGGGAACAATGAAGGGCTCGCCGGCTGCGGAGTGCAGACCCGTCTGAGCAATCTTCGGGCTGGCGGAAACAACAGGAACAGCGGCACCTGTCATCTTGAAGTCAGCCTTGGTCTGGTCCTTCATTTCGTTCTCGATCCAAGAACCTGAAGGGTAGAGCAGCGCATCCTGGTTGTTGCTCCACTGTGCCTGGGCGGCGGTGAAGACGGTGCCGGAGCCGCCGGGCTTGATGTAGCCAGCCTTGACAACCTTCTCCATTGCGGTGAAAACGGCCTGAACTGCGGGCTGTGACCAGGCGTCGGGCTTCAGGTTTTCAAGGTTCAAGCGAACTTCATCGCCGCCTTCCTTGATGGCTGATGCGATAGCCATTTCCTGGTAGTACGTGGCAGCTTCCTTGCCCCATACAAACAGGTACTTGCCCTTTTCCTTGGCCTTTGCGCCGAGCTCAAGAGCCTCGTCCCACGTGGTGGGAACCTTCCAGCTGTTGGCGTCGAACAGTGACTTGGAGTACCACATTGCGTAAACGGTGAGTACGTAGTTGATGGCGGCAACCTTGCCATCGAACGTACCCGGAGCCAAAACGCCGTCGTACAGGGTGTCAGCAATCTTGGTGCCCTCGAGGTTGTTCGACTCGGTGACGCTCTTGAGGTCTTCGAGCTGATCCAAGATGGTGCTAAAGCCGATGGCCTTGGCGCCGGAGTTGTCAATCAAGTCCGGAGGCGTGCCACCGACGAAGCGGGGCTGCAGTTCCTGGGCGATGTCAGTGGACGGGCTGATCTTGACTTCCATGTTCGGGAAGTTCTTCTTGACGATCGCGCCAGCGAACTCGACGTAGTCGATGCCGTAGCCACCCTTGAAGATGACGGCGTCAAGAATGCCCTTGTCGGCAACGCCGAACGGGTTCTTGGCGTCGACGGTGCCGCCGGGGGCGGCGGACGTTGCGGCCGGGGTGCCGCCACCTGCACAGGAAGCCAAGGCTCCGCCCAAGGGCAAGAGCACGGCGGTGGCCAGGGCGCCGCGGAGGAATCCACGACGCTGCAGCGGCTTATTCTGAATACTCATTCTATGTACTGCCTTCCATTGATGGTACGAACGCTAAATCGGTACTGCTTTGTACTTTTTTAGTACTGGCACTGCATTTCAAACGGCTGACTTCACGCGCTGTAGCGATCTTCTTCTACGTAGCTATTGGAATCACGCCTCACGCCTGAGCCGGCCAACGTACTGGCCCACCAGTGCGGTATTGTGCTCGTCCCCGCCCGGGATATTTGCCGAAACATAGATGGGCGGTTTCTTCCCCGCACGGACCAGGCATTGCACCGTCTCGATGGTCAGCAGCTGCGCAATATATGCAGCCGTGATCGATGAGACGGCACCAACACCTCCTCCGCCGGAAACTTCTAGGGTTGTATCGCCGTACGGCGCCCTGTTATCGATAACAATATCTGCAATCTCACTGAGACGCATCCCACTTGGGTGTTTTGTGTCGACGGCATTTGTGTGTTCCAGGCTCGTGACGGCAATCACCTTGTGGCCCCGCGCCTTGGCAGCCAAGGCCAAGCCCACAATGGAGCCGTTCACGCCGGAGTTGGATGCAATGATGAATATGTCACGGGGGTCAACCAGTGAAAGGTTGAACAGCTCCTCCGCAACGCCCGTGTCACGTTCCAGCACCGAACCTTCCAGCGAGTCCAACACGGCAACGTCACGGTCACCATGGAGCACCAGGTCGCGCAGAGCAATCTTGCTTGTGGGGATCAGACCACCGGCGCGGCCGGCAATTTCCATGGCGAACGCCTCGGAGTGCCCCGTGCCAAAGGCCTGGATCACCCCACCATTGGCCAGCGTGCTGGCCAATGCCTGGGCAGCTTCGCTAACACCGCCAGCAAGCGCCCATGCCGTAATGACCTCAAGCCGCGAAGAAACTTCCAAGCTAAAACTTGTAATGGGATCAGTAATGATCCTCACCCCTTCCGGTGTTGCGCTGGCTCCTGTGCGTGCCCAGTTCAAGTCGCGCAGCCCTGGTGGGGCGGCGGTGCGGGGACACGGCCATGGCGGAGGCCGCCAGCTTCGAGGTGGTCTGGGCAAAATTCACCTGGGCCACCAGTAAGTAGATCAAATCAAGGACCAGCAGCTGCACGTGCTTGGCGGAGAGGTCATCCGGCTGCAGGAATTGCTCGTGCACCGAGGTGATAATGGAGGCATCTGCACTCTCAGCCAGGGGAGACCCGGGGTTGTTGCTCAATGCCACCGTCAGCGCACCAGCTTCACCAGCTTCACGCAGCATTTGCAGCGTCTCTTCGGTGCGACCGGTGTTGGAAATGCCAATGGCCACGGAGTTGGTGTCCTGGATGGCTGCGCTGGTCAGACCGGCATGAACCTCTGACCAGTGATGGGCGTTAATCCCAATCCGGTACAGGCGCGACTGCAACTCCTTGGCCATGACAGCGCTGCCGCCAATGCCGTAAATGTCCACATGGTTACTCATCGCAATGCGCCGGGCAATCTTGTTCATCAACGCCAAATCCATGACGGCCGCGGTCTCCTCGAGCGAACGCGTATGGGCGTTCACCAGGGTACTGAGGACATCACGCGGAGAATCATCGGGGCCAAAGGCCCGGCCAATATCCGCTTTCCAGGATTCCCTCGCGTCGCTGCGGCCCAAATCCGAGGCAATGCTGACCCGGAACGGGACGTAGCCGGCGTAGCCAAGCAAGCGGCAAAACCGCGTCACGGTGGCCGGGGACGTTTTTGTTTGCTCCGCAAGTTCCATGATGGACAGTTCCAACGGCGCCTGCGGGTGCTCCAAAAGATACGTTCCGATTTTTGCCATGGCGGCCGGCATGTCAGGTAGTTTTGCCTGAATGCGGTTCACGACGCCGGCAGCTGTTACTGCTGCGGGAGTTGGCGTGAAGGCTGACATGTGAAAATCCGTTTCTTTTAGGTGATTACATAATGAAAACTATTATCACCGTGGATGTAAGTCAAGTCACACCTAGACACAGAATGGTAACGATGCATAATTTCCTCGCAATTGACGCCGGCGGAACCTCCACGAGGGCCGTCTTTCTTGACGCCACAGGGCGGTGCCTGGGGTACGGCACGGCGGGGGGAGGAAACCCGGTATCACGCGGATTTGAGCCTGCTTTGGACGCACTCACCGGCGCCTCCGAGAAGGCGCTTGGCGGTGACCCTTCACCCCTTGCCAAGGCACTGGTGGCAATGGCTGGCGCATCCCTTGAACTACCGACACATTTGTTCCGGGAACGGTTTATTACGCTAGGACTGGCCGGAGAGGTAGTGATTGAATCTGATCTATTAGCGGCGTTTTACTCTGGAAGCTATCAGGACAATGGCTGCGCTTTGATAGCTGGTACCGGAGCCGTGGCCGCCCGCATCGCGGACTCCCGCCTTGCCGCGGTGGCCGACGGCACTGGCTGGCTATTGGGTGATGAGGGGTCCGGTTTTTGGCTGGGGCGCCAGGTGGCGCGGGCAGTGGCGGCAGCCCTTGACGGTCGAGGTGCGCCCACAGCCCTGACGGAACTGGTTTTAGCGGACCTGGGCATCACCCTTGATCCCAGCCAGCGCACCCAGGGCCGGCTACGCGCCCAGCAACAACTGATTTTCAAGGTCTACGAGAGCAGTGCGATCGAGCTTTCCCGGTTTGCCCCGCTGGTATTTGCCGTGGGGGCGGACCCCGTGGCCACTGACATCATAGAGCGGGCGGCCGACGCCTTGGCCCGGACCCTTTTGGCGGTTGCCCCGGGCGCGGCCGAACCCCTGGTTTTTGGCGGCAGCGTGCTGACCAAGGGTGGCACCGTGGCTGCAGCCGTGGCCGCTCGATTGGTGCAGCCAAAACCACCAATTTTGGTCCAGGACGGCGTGGTGGGGGCCGCAGTCCTAGTACTCAAGCGCCATGGCGTTGTGGTTGATGCGGCAGTGTTCGCGCGCATTCAGGAAAGCCTGGCTGCCCTGCGGAGCTAGCGACGCCGGAGCTAGCGGGGCGCCGGAGCTAGCGGGGCGCCGGAGGGGCTAGTGTGCTGTGGTGTCGCCGTCGTCGGTGGAATCGGTGGGCCCGCCAGCGTCGGTGTCGCGCGCCTCGGCGGCACGGGCTGCGGTTTCGGCACGCGCCTGCTTGAGCCTGTCGGAGGACTTGCGGTTCACACCCAGGCCTTCGCTGAGGTAGTCGTCATTTTCCTTGTGACCCATGACCAGCAGGGAGGCGATCAGCAGTGTTGCAATGAACGCGATGCCAAAGGCAATGCCGCCCAGATCCCAACGGAGGCCGTTCTTTGTGCCGCCAGCCGAAACCACCAGTGTCACGATTCCCGCCACAGCCCCCATCGCGAAGGAGAAGCTGAGGGGAAACTTGATGGAGTTGCCCGAGTTTGGGTTCGCCGGCTCTGAACTGCCCACAATTGATCCTTTGGCTTGGTTGGTGTTGCGCGCACCACGCGTTTCTACGCAAAGTAGAACATTTGACTTCTAGTTTACTGGCCTTTTGCCGTATGGCCGTCATGGCGCAAAGTGAGGGCCGACAAGGCCCACAGGGCACCCGTCATCAGGGCACCGCCACCGGCAACACCCAACAGCGCATGGGGCCCCGCCACGGCAAAGAACGGAAGCAGGATTCCGGTGCCCAGGCCCAAGGCTCCGGAAATGAGCCAGTCGTTGCCCAGGGCCGGTTTGACTCGAGCCGGTCCGGCCGGCCGGAAGAGGGCAGCGAAAAGTTCGGCACCACCCATGACCGCGAGCGCAGCACCGCCCAGTACGGCCGCCACTAGGGCGCTGGCCGAGATGGCCACCACCACGCCGCTGACTGCCAGCAGACCCGCAGCACCAAGGAGCACAAGCCTGCGGGCGTCATTGCGGGGCAAGGAAAGAGTGCGCACGCTCAAGTACTGAGCGGCGGCTGCGGCGAGGAAATAGGCGCCCAGGGCCAGGCACAGGCCCAAGGTGCCCGGTGCGCCCCAAAACACTGTTGTGAGGCCAAAGGCCAGGGTGACAAGGGCGCGCAGTAGTACCGCTCGCCAGAGGAGGGGCGCGTTGGCCACGCCTATGTTGGCGCTGGCAGATTGGGGAAGGGCAGTTTCACTCACCCACCAATTCTAGCCGCGGCGAGCGGGCACACCGACCTGCATCCAACGTCCGGTCCTGGCGCGCAAGCCAAGGGTCAGGCCCCGGGCCCCCATGTAGCCAAGACTAAATGCCATCCATACCCAGAGCAGCCCCGGAACTGTGTCTCCTTGGCCCAGTTGGGCCACCCAGGACAACAAGGGAAGGTAGACCACCAGATTCGCCATGCCTGCCAGTGCTAGGTAGCGGGCATCGCCAGCCCCAATGAGAACACCGTCAAGCACAAACACATAGCCTGCCAGGGGCTGCCCCACGGCCATGACCAGAAGTGCGGCGGCCAGGGCAGCATGGACGTTGGTGTCAGTGGTGAATATCCATCCCACAAATCCGGAGACCGCCCACAGTGCCAAGCCTGTAAGCACCCCGAATCCCACACCCCACCGGGTCATGGTCCGCGTCAAGACGCGCACCTGCGCAATGTTGCCGGCGCCAAGTTCCTTGCCGATGAGCGCCTGGGCAGCAATGGCCAGTGCATCCAGGGCAAAGGCGAGAAAAGCGAAAATAGTCATGGCCAGCTGAAGCGCGGCCAGGTTGTTGGGCCCCTGCGCCGTCACCACCACCACTGTGGCCAGAATGGCCACCCGCAGTGACACGGTGCGCAGCATGAGCCAACTGCCCACCCGGGAGACGGCTTTCACCCCAGCCCAGTCGGGGCGCAGCCCCACATGGTGGCGGCGTGCGGCCCGGACCACAATGACCAGATACACCGCTGCCATGCCCCACTGTGCAATGACAGTGCCGGCGGCGGCTCCGCCCACTGACAATTCGAACCCGTAGACCAAAACAAAGTTCATGACGATGTTGACGGCGAAGCCGGCCGTGGCCACCAGCAAGGGGGTCTTGGTGTCCTGCAGCCCTCTCAGGACACCCATCGCCGCCATGACCAGAAGCATGGCGGGGATCCCGGCCAGGCTGACCATGAGGTATTGCTGTGCGTACACAAACACCTCCCCGCGGGCTCCCATGGCGTCCAGCAGTCCGCCGCCGGCGAATATGCCAACCGCGGCAAGAACCACCCCCAGAATGGCGGCCAGCCACAGTCCGTCCCGGCCCACCGCGAGGGCTTGGGCGTGCTTTCCGGCCCCCAGAAGGCGAGCCACGGCAGGGGTGGTGGAGTATGCCAGGAACACCATAAGTCCCACGGCAGTCTGCAGAACTGTGGCAGCCAACCCCACACCGGCCAATTGCGCAACACCCAGATGCCCCACAATGGCTGAATCGGCCAAAAGGAACAGTGGCTCGGCAATGAGCGCACCGAAGGCCGGAATGGCCAGCCCTCGAATGGCCCTTGCGGTGGAACGGCGGTTCGCTGTGGGATCCACCGGCGGGGTCACGGTATTAGGCATCCTTCAACAGTATCGGCCCGGCGGGTCCTTGCAGTTCCGCCATGAGGACCTGCAAGGTCGTGATGACCTGCGCAACACCCGCCCGCTCCATGGCCTCGGGCCTAGTCAAAATGTCTATCCGCCGTCCCAGCCGCGGCTCACGCAGTGGAACCACCACAAGGTGGGGAAAATGTTTGCGTTTGATGGTGTATCGGGGCATCAGGCTCACGCAATCGCCGCGTTCCACCAGGGAGGCCGCCACAAAGAATTCATTGATGCGGTGGGCCACAACTGCCTCCTCCCCCGCCAGGGTGCCTATCATTTCGATGGCTCCTGCCAGGGGGAACCCCTTGTGAACTGATACCCACCGTTCCCCGCGCAGGTCTGTGGGCTGCACCTCCGTCAGCGAGGCCAGCCTGTGACCGGCACTGACGGCTATGTCTAATGGTTCATAGGCCAAGGGCGTCACCTGGACCCACCCGGGCCATGGCTCACTATTAGGCATCCTGTGGGCGATCACCACGTCATGCTCAGCCGTCAAGGCGGCAAAATCCTGCTGGGCCACGTCCGCATCAAAAAGGTGCAGCTGTGGCCCACCGTTGGCCAGCAGGGTCTGTTCCAGGTCGCCAAAGAAGGCCAGCCCCGCGCTATGGAACGCTGCAACGGTGAGCGATTCCGCCGTATTCTCCCTAAAGACGTCCACGGCGGCATCGGCCCTAGCCAGGGCAATTTCCACGTCAACGCCGGCCCTGCACAGGGCCAGGCCGGCCGGGGTGAGGGCGGTGCGCCTGCCCGCCTTGTAGGTCAGTGCCGTGCCCGCCGCTCGTTGCAGCGCGCTGAGCTGCTGGGACACGGACGACGCCGTGACGTGCAGTGCCAGCGCAGCGGCGGCAATGCTTCCCCTCGCCTGAACTTCACGCAGAGCCCGCAGCTGTCCCAATTCCATAAGTTCAAACTAATGCATTGGGGGCCAAAATTCCTCTTGCTGTTATGGTTTCCGGCTTTGAGTATTGAATATGTGGAAATAATCTGGAACCGCCTGCGCGTGGACGTGTCACTGCTCGCCGTCGCCATGGTGTGGGGCAGCAGCTATCTGGTGACTAAGGATCTCAGCAGCACAGCAAGCGTCCCTGCACTGTTGGGTTGGCGTTTCCTGGTGGCAGCGGCGGCCCTGGGCCTGCTGTGGCTGTGGCGTGTGCGGCGCATTCCCGGCCGTGCCGAGGCCGGGACGGGTGTGCTGCTCGGGTTCACCCAGGCGGCTGTGCTGTTCCTGGAAACTTTTGGTGTGGCCCGGACGCAGGCCAGCACGGCCGGGTTGATCATTTCCCTGACGGTGATTTTCACGCCGTTGCTTGATGCCGCGGCGGCGCGGCGATGGCTGCCGCCGCGGTACTTTGCAGCCGCCGCTGTCTCCATCGTGGGTGTTGCCCTGCTGACAACAGATGCCGGCTTTCGCAGCCCCCAACTGGGTGATCTGCTGATGCTGGCCGCCGCCTTGGTCCGCGCAATCCATGTGAGCCTGCTGGGAACATTGACGGCTAACAAGCCATACAGTTCCATCACGGTGACCCTCATCCAGTCAGCGGTGTGCGCCCTCCTCGGCATTGCGCTGGATCCGGGCGGAATGGTCACCTCAGCTATTAACTTCTCCCCCACCGCCTGGCTGAGCGTCTTCTACCTGGGGCTGGCGTGCAGCGTCTTTGCGTTCCTCATACAGCTCTGGGCCGTGCGGCACACCTCAGCGTCCCGCGCGAGCCTGCTGATGGGCACCGAACCGCTCTGGGCCCTCTTGCTGGGAGTAGTGGTCGCAGGGGAGTCGCTCGGCTGGCTGGGCGCTTGCGGATGCGTGCTGATCGTCGGGGCATGCTATGCCGGACAAAGGATCGAGGCCCGCTTCCGTGCGGCTGTTGTTGTGGAACCCGGAACCGCCGGGCATCCACAACAACAGCTCAAAACTCCCTGTGGCTAGTAGCCCCCGCCGTTGTCACTGGCCATGTTGGCAAATCGCGAATAATGACCTTGGAAACCCACCACAATGGTTTTGGTGGGTCCGTTACGGTGCTTGGCCACGATCACATCGGCTTCACCGGCGCGGGCAGATTCCTTGTCGTAAATGTCTTCACGGTGCAGCAGAATAACCATGTCCGCATCCTGCTCGATCGAGCCCGATTCACGAAGATCCGAAACCATGGGCTTCTTGTCCGTGCGTTGTTCGGAACCACGGTTTAGCTGCGAGAGGGCCACCACGGGAACTTGGAGTTCCTTGGCCAGCAGCTTCAAGGCACGGGAGAACTCGGAAACTTCCTGCTGGCGGGATTCCACGCGCTTGCCCGAGGACATGAGCTGCAGGTAGTCCAAAATGACCAGCTTCAAGTCATGCTGCTGCTTGAGTCGGCGGCACTTGGCCCGGATCTCCATGAGGGACATGTTGGGTGAATCGTCAATGAAGAGCGGCGCCTCATTCATCTTGCCCATGGTGGTGGCAATCTTGGACCACTGATCGTCCTTGACGGTCCCCTTGCGCAGATCCTGCAGGCTGATGGTGGCCTCGGCGGAGAGCAGGCGCATGGCAATTTCGTTGCGACCCATTTCCAGGGAGAACACCACGGTGGCCATATTGTGGTCAATGGCTGCCGAACGCGCCCAGTCAAGTGCGAACGTAGATTTACCAACGGCCGGCCTCGCGGCAATAACAATCATCTGACCCGGGTGAAGGCCGTTGGTCAGTTCATCAAATTCGTAGAAGCCTGTGGGCACACCCGTCATACCCTCACCCTTGTGCCCGGACGCCTCAATCTCATCCACAGTGGATTCCATGACGTCCTTGAGCAGCACGTAGTCCTCCGTGCTGCGGCGTTCGGCCACAGCAAAGATCTCCGCCTGAGCGGCGTTGACGACGTCCTCAACCTCACCGTCCTGGGCGTAACCCATCTGGACGATCTTGGTGCCCGCCGTGACCAGCCGGCGCAGCACAGCGCGTTCGGCAACAATCTCGGCGTAGAAGCCTGCGTTGGCGGCCGTGGGAACCGACTGGATGAGCTGGTGAAGATAGGCGGCGCCGCCAACTTTGGTAATCTCGGTGCGCTTGGTCAGCTCATCCGAGACGGTGACGGCGTCGGCGGGTTCGCCGCGACCGTAGAGGTCAAGGATGGCCTCATAAATGCTCTCGTGGGCCGGGCGGTAAAAGTCGTTGCCCCGCAATACTTCAACCACGTCGGCAATGGCGTCCTTGGAGAGCATCATGCCACCCAAAACGCTTTGTTCGGCCACCAGATCCTGCGGCGGTGTCCTGGCGAAGTCCGGTTCGCGCGAGGAAGTCTCTGCTTCTCGACTTGCAGCTGACATAACTTGGTGCCCACTTTCTGCCCTGCTGGCCGGGCCTTTCCACCGCGAATTGGCGATGCATTCTTTGGTACTACTCCTCCTTACCAGCTGATACCGACAAAGTTGTCGTTGCAGAGGGGTCATGGGCAACGTTAGACGCAAGAACAGCAACTACCAACCCCGTTGTCCACTGCCCCTGTGGATAACTGGTGCATTAAGTGCCTCTGCTTGTGCACAGGATGGGGACAAGCATGTGGACAAGTATGGGTTCAGCACTAAAACACGGTCCTGACCTGCACAAACGTTCCCCACGGCCTGTGGATGAATAGTTTTTTGCCACAATTTTCTTGGCGGCGCCGGCTCCTGGTACAAAGCGAAAGCACAAATGCCGCGGGGGATATCCACAGACATATGTCAGTCTGTGGATATCCCCCGCGGCATTGCTACGACGCGCCAGTTTTCTCTATGCGCGCTTGGGCATGTGCTTCCTTCTGGACCTTGCAACGAGGACCACACCGGCGGCAACAACCAACAACCCGAACGCCATCACCAGGGCCAGTCCGCTGGCTCCGGTGTTGGGCAGTTCGTTCTGTCCGGGCACCGCCACCGCCGTCGCCATTGCAGCAATGGTCACAGGGACCACCACCGAACGCTTGG
This sequence comes from Arthrobacter sp. HLT1-20, assembly GCF_054510895.1. NCBI lineage: Bacteria > Bacillati > Actinomycetota > Actinomycetes > Micrococcales > Micrococcaceae > Arthrobacter > Arthrobacter sp. HLT1-20. Next base: position 25,951 of record NZ_JBTNDR010000035.1, read on the forward strand.
AGGTCTGGCCCGTCAAGGTCACTGTGTGCTCGCCCAGGGCGAAGTCAACGGGGACCTTCCAGCTGACACTGACATTGCCCTTCGCGTCGGCGGTGAAGGTTCCCATCTCCACGGGCGTGGAGCGGATGACAGCGGATACCGGCTCGTTGGGAGTGAATCCGCTTCCCTTGACCAGCAGCGAGCCACCTTGGGCGGCGGTCACCGTGACACCAGCTGTTCTCGACGACGTCGGCACGGCAGTTCCTGTGGCACTTGCCGTGGCAGTGGGAGAGACTGACGGAGTCACGGAGGCTGACGCGCTCGGTGAGACAGACGCAGTTGCCGAGGGAGACGCGCTCGGTGACGCTGACGGTGTTGCCGAGGGTGTTGCCGACGCACTCGGTGTTGCCGTGGGCGTGGGATCGGCAATACGCTCGCTGGCCACGAACTCGCCACAAGCAATCCACTTTTGTTCAAAGGAGCTTACGCCCGTCATACGAACATAGCGTGCCGGCGAACCATTCAAGGTGACGCTTTGAATGGCTGTGGAGTTGGCCCAGGTGGCAGCTACGGGAGCGGCCCATGTGGTTCCGTCAAGGCTGGTCTCGACGGTGACATCCTTGATGCGACCATTGGCCGCAGCGCGTCCCTGGCACCCGGCGGCAACCAGGTTGCGCGCCTTGCCCAGATCGATGATGACCCAGTGCGGGGGCGGTGTGGATGCGGCGCTCCACGCCGTGCTCCAGCCCGGCTCCTGGTTGCAGTCAACCACGTTGCTGGCGGGACGCTGTTCAGCAGCGGTTTCTTGGCTGCTGAATCCGGTGACAGTCATTTCCGAGCAGAGCACGGGGGAAATGGTTCCGCTGGCAGGGCCCGTGGGCGTGGTTGTCGCCGTGGGCGTGGCCGAAGGAGTTGGGGTCGGCGTGGTGCCGCCGTCAACAGCCTTCTTGGCGTTGAATTCTCCACAGGTGACCCACTTGTTGGCGTTGGCGCCGTCGCCGAGGGTTTCCATGCCTGTGAACTTCACGTAGCGGGCCTGAACCCCATTGAGCTGGATCCACTTGGCGTCGGTGTTGTTGGCCCACGTGGCCACCGTGGGCGCACTCCAGGTGACACCGTCAAGGCTTGTTGCCATGCTGGCCTTGGTGATGCGGCCGTTCAAGGCCGGGCGCGGGCTGCAGCCTGCCGCCGTGAGCTTCACGGTTGAACCCAAATCAATGACAGCCCAGTGTGGCGGCGGCGTGGAATTTGCGCTCCATGCCGTGTGCCACATGGTGGTGGTGTCGCAGTCGGTCATGTTGGTGCCGCGGCCGTTCTCGCCCCCGGTTTCCTCACTGCTGACGCTTGTCACTGTCATGGCGGTGCAGGGCACCACTGTGGGGTCGGTGACAACAATGGCGTGATCGGTGGTCAGGGTGCTGCCGCCGCTGGTCAGCGTGGCCACCACCTTGGCCGAGCCCAGGGGAGCAAGGGAGGGCTTGATCTTGAACTTTGTCTGGGCGCTGGTGCCCTGAGCAACGGCGGGGGTGGACGCCGTCGCCGGTTCCACGGTCCAGCCGGCCGGGGCGGCGATTGTCAGCGAACCGGCAGCCAAGGCTGTACCCGGTGCGTTGAGGTTCACGGTGAGGTCAAACTCCGTACCGCCGGCAATGGTGGCCGGTGCGTCAATGGTGACATTGGCGGTGGATGTGATGACGTACTTCGCACCGGCAACGCCGTCGAACTTCACAATGCCATCGGCACCCTTGACGGCCGCAATGGTGGCGCCAGTGGTTTCATTCTTGACACTGAACTTGCCGTCAAACATGGCCGAACGGACAGCGAGCGGGCCTGACTTGCCCGGCTGAAGCACCGCACCGGTGGGTGCGCCGTTGGCCCAGGACATGCCAACTTCAACGTTGCCGCGGGCCTTCAAGCCGGAGACAGCGCCCGTGGCCCAGTTGGCCGGCAACGCTGGCAGCAGGTCAATGGCGTTGGACTGGGACTGCAGCAGCATTTCAGCAACGCCTGAGGTGGCGCCAAAGTTGCCGTCAATCTGGAACGGCGGGTGGGCGTCCCAGAGGTTCTCGTAGACGTTGTTCTTGAGCAGCGCTGAGAGCATCTTCTGTGAACCGTCGCCGTCCAGCAGGCGGGCCAAGAAGTTGATCTTCCAGGCCTTGGACCAGCCGGTGGCGCCGTCACCGCGGGCGTCGAGTGACTTGCGGGCAGCAGCCGCAAGCACCGGATCGTTGCGCACGTCAATGGCATCGCCCGGGTAGAGGGCAAAGAGGTTTGAGGCGTGGCGGTGTTGGTTGGTGGGTGTGTCGATCGAGGTGTTCTCGATCTTCCACTCCTTGATCTGGCCCCAGGAACCAACGGCCAGTCCCGGATCCAACTTGTTCAAGGTGGCCGTCAACGACGCCTGGAAAGCTGCATCCGTGTTCAAAACCTTGGCAGCTTCCAGGGTGTCCTTGAGCAGGTTGACAACAATCTGCTGGGACATGGCGGCACCCGCAGTGAACGGGCCCTGCTCCGGCGAGTAGCTCGGGGTGACAACAAGTCTGTTGTTATCCCGCGGGTCCGGCTGCAGGTTATGAATCCAGAACTCGGCAGCACCCTTCATCATGGGGTACGCCTTGGTCTGCAGGTAGGCAACATCGCCGGTGAAGGCGTAGTGCTCGTAAACGGGCTGCATCATCCAGGCTGCCGCTTCAGGCATCCAGAAGGACTCGGCCCAGTCATGAACACCCGTGAAGCCAAAGACGTTGGTGTTCTGATTGACAATCCAACCGGGTGAATCCGCACCAAAGATGGACTTGGAAGTGACCTTGCCGGGCTCAACCAACGCTTCCATGAAGTCGTTGAGCGGCTCGGCCGTTTCGGAAAGGTTTGTCACCTCGGAGAGCCAGTAGTTCATCTGCAAGTTGATGTTGGTGTGGTAGTCCGCCTGCCACGGCGGGGTGTTCCTGTCATTCCACAGACCCTGCAAGTTCGCCGGCAGGGTGCCCGGGCGCGAGCTGGCAATCATCATGTAGCGGCCGTAGTTGAAGAACAGCGTCTCCAGGGCCTTGTCCCCTTCGGAACCATTGCCCTTGTACGCGGAACGCAGGGTGTTCGTGGGAACATTAGCGGGCAGGTGGCCGCCAATGTTCAGGCTCATGTTGTCGTAGAGGCCCTTGTAGTCGGCAATGTGCGCCGCCTTGACGGCGTCATGACCCTTGGCAACGGCACCGTCGACGGCGGCCGTCACGGCCGCGTGCGGGTCAACGCCACGGTAGGTGGGGTAGTTGTCCTTGTAGTCGGTGCCCATGGACATGAACATGGTGGCGCTCGTGGCGCCCGTAACCTTCAGGTTGTTGCCCTCAACCGTGACGGTTCCGCCATCTGTGACTACGTGGGCGGCCATCTCGTACTTCAAACCATTGTCGGCAACAACGCCCTTGACCGTGATGCGGTTGCCGGCAGCCGTCTGCACGGCACCGTTGGGGGAGGTGAAACGCGTGGTGAAGTTGATTTCACCGGCACGGTCGGCGGCGAAGCGAGAAACCAAAACGTTGTCCGGGTAAGAGGAGAAGTAGGAGCGCTGCACCTTGGCGCCATTGCTCTTGGTGTAGCTGACCCCGGCCACGGCGTTGCCCAGGTTCAGGTCGCGGCGGTAGTTGGTGGTTCCGGCAGCGTCCGGGACGTCAAAGTAGAACTGGCCAAAATTGAGGTAGGAGCCAAAGCCCGGGATAACCCCGCCCGGCAGGCTGTAGGAGGGGATGCCCAGCTTGCTGGCAACGGCGCCAGGGGACATGGAGCCGTTGGCTGTGATCTCATCGCGCACCTCCTTAAGTTTTCCGTTCTTGGAACCGTCCGAGGGCCAGTTGCCGCCCGTCCAGCCTTCCTTGGACCCGGGGCCGCCGGACCAGAGGGAGTCAACGTTGAGGCTCAGCCGTTCGCTGGCCAGGCCGCCGAAGACGTTGGCGCCCTGGTGTCCGCCACCGATGGGCAGCGACTGGGTTTCCCAGTTGGTGGCCGGGGACGTGTACCAGAGCATCTGGTCCGTCTCGGGAATCTGTGATCCCGCGAGGATGCTGGCCGAGGTAATCGGGGCAACGGGAGTTTCAGCTGCGTTGGCACCAGCAATCGTGGTGAAGCCCAGACCGGCTACCACAGCCAAGGCGCACACGGCGGCTATTGGCTTGGTAAATGATTTTCGTATGTTTGGCAGAACCATAATCCCTCAGCAAAGAAGCAGGCGGACCCATGGACTAGCAAACCCTGGACGCGCAGCATGGTATGGATAACAAAGTGACAGGTCCCACAGTAATACATCCGATGTATCGCGGTCTATACGTGAAGCAATATGGACTCGAGCGGGCCCCTGCGCCATGGCCCGGTGTGAACAAAAGCGCCCGGCGCTAAACTACTAGCAACCAAAGGAGCGCGATCATGGGTGCCAACGATGTTTCAGCCAAGACCAGCAACGGGACCAACAAAACTCATCCCACAGCCGTGGATCCACTGGAGTTCATTGCCACCGTGGACACCACGGAAACACGCCGCAAGGACGCCGTCGTCCTGCTGGACATGATGGCGGAGATTACGGGGCAGCCGCCGCGCATGTGGGGGCCAAGCATCATTGGCTTTGGCGAGTACCACTACAAGTACGCCTCGGGGCGCGAGGGTGACGCCGCCGCCGCAGGATTCTCACCCAGGAAAGCGAATCTGGTGATCTATGGGCTCCAAGACTCGCCAGAGGCCGGACCTTTGCTGGAAAAGTTGGGCAAGTTCAAGTCCAGCGTGGCGTGCGTCTACATCAACAAGCTCGCCGACATTGACCTGGACGTGCTCCGTGAACTCATTGGCATGAGCTACCGGCACATCACCACCACGGACATGCAATCTCTGCAGTCGCAAAAGAAGTAGTTAAAGCAAGAGGCCCGGCTCCCGAAAACGGGGGCCGGGCCTCTCTTGAAGCTATAAGCGGGCTATTAGCCTGCTACAACGTTCAATACAATAACAGCTGAAACGTCGTCGTGAAGACGAAGTGTTGCAGTGTGCTTGCCGGTGTTCTTGATGTGCGCAGGCAGTTCAACCTTGCGCTTGTCAATGGTTCCCAGACCTGCAGCGGCAACAGCCTTTGCAACGTCTTCAGCCTTGACGGTACCGAACAAGCGGCCTGAGGCGCCTGCCTTAACCTTCAAAACAACAGCGTTGGCCTGCAGAGCGGAGGCCTGCTCCTGAGCAGCTTCGATGGAAGCGTGCACGTGGGCCAAGCGAGCAGCCTTGATGGTTTCCACCTGCTTCTCGCCACCCTTGGACCAGGTGAGGGCGAAGCCGCGGGGCAGAAGGAAGTTACGTGCGTAACCGTTCTTTACCTCAACGATGTCGCCAGCGGCACCGAGGCCGCTTACTTCATGAGTCAAAATGAGCTTTGCCATGTTTATTTATCTCCCTTAACCGCGGCCAGCGCCGGAGTAGGGCAGCAATGCAACTTCGCGGGCATTCTTGATTGCCTGGGCGATTTTGCGCTGCTCCTGAACGGTAACACCCGTGACACGACGTGCACGGATCTTTCCACGGTCAGAGATGAATTTGCGCAGCAATGCTACGTCCTTGTAGTCGATGACAGTGATGTCAGCGGCCTTCAAGGGGTTGGACTTTGGTTTGGGCTTACGGAGTTCAGCCTTAGCCATCGTGGAGCTCCTTAGTATTCGTGGAGCCCGTGGATATTAATCCGCGGGATGGAGTGCGTACGGCGGTTGCCGCACTATTTGTAAAACGTGTAAGTGTGGTGCACTAGGGTCCGAAGCGTGGCGGCGGAGCCGACACGAAAGGGTGTGCACCGCATGTTAGAAGGGAGGCTCGGAGTTATCCGGGCCAGCGCCCCAGCCACCGGAGGAACCGCCACCGGGCGTGGCCCAGGGATCGGCTGCCGGTGCGGGCTGCTGCTGCGCGCCGCCGCCACCCCAGGGAGCGTTGCCGCCACCGGGATTGGCGCCGAAGCCACCTTGGCCTCCGCCAGCGTTGCCGCCGCCGAAGTTGCCGCCTTGGCCACCGTTGCCGCCACCGAAGTTGCCCCCACCCTGACCGCCGGAGCGCTGGGTACGGTTGACCTTGGCATTGGCGTAACGCAGCGAGGGGCCGATCTCGTCGACCTCAAGCTCCATGACGGTGCGCTTTTCGCCTTCTTTTGTGTCGTAGGTCCGCGACTTCAGCCGGCCTGAAACAATCACGCGGGTACCCTTTGTCAGGGACTCGGCAACGTTTTCGGCCGCTTCGCGCCAGATCGACGCGCGGAGGAACAGCGTTTCGCCGTCCTTCCACTCGTTGGACTGGCGGTCAAAGGTCCGCGGAGTCGACGCAATGGTGAAGTTCGCTACTGCTGAACCGCTCGGGGTAAACCGAAGTTCGGGGTCACCGGTGAGATTACCAATGACCGTGATAGTGGTTTCGCCTGCCATCTGCTCCTGCTTCCTGCTTGTGTTTTCCTACGGAGAAAGAATTTAAAGAAAGTAAACCGAAATTACTCGGCTACTACTTTCTGCTCTTCCGGACGGGTGATCTTGGTGCGCAGGATGGTCTCGTTGAGGCCAAGAACGCGGTCAAGTTCCTGAGCGGTAGCAGGCTCAGCGGTGAAGTTCACCACTGCGTAGATACCTTCAGACTTCTTCTGGATGTCGTAAGCCAGGCGACGACGGCCCCAGATGTCAACCTTTTCGATGGTTCCACCATCGTTGGTGATGACATTCAGGAACTTCTGAAGCGACGGCTCAACGGTACGCTCATCAACATCGGGGTCGATGATTACCATCAGTTCGTAAGGACGCATATGTGAACCCACCTCCTTTGGGCTAGGCGGTTACGGCATTTCCGTAACAGGAGGTTCATTTGCGGTGTCCGGCGGCCCCCAAGCACACAGATTGAGTGGCCTTGGCGCCAGCACAGACTTATCCATCCTACCGTAATTACGACGCCGGACACCCCCGTCCGCGCGTAACTCTCGCCACACACCAGGTCCCGCCGTCTTTCTCGGCACCGGCATGGCTTAAAATGAAGTGACCCCTCCCCTGCCAGAAGGCCAACGCCATGCGCACCACTGATAACGCCGTTGCACAGTGGCACGCGCAAAAACAATTGCGCCAAAGCCCTGCCTGGAAATTGCTGCAGGGGGCGCCGTGGGCGGCGGCGTTTCTGCGCGCCGAGTTCACCGCCACCACGCAACGTGTTCCGTTGGAGGAGTTCCACGCCGATCTGGCTGACTTCATGAAGGAACTGCGCCAGGACAACCTCAGCCTCAACGAGGCCTGGCAGGCGTCGCACTACGCCGATTCTTGGGTGCGCAGCCAGTTTCTGGCCCGCCCCATGGCGGACGGCAAGTTCTTCTACGAACCCACAGCAAGCACTGCCCGTGTGCTGGCCTTCATGGACACCCTGACGGGCCAGCGGACCAATCTCAACAGTTCCCGGTTGAGCACCCTGCTCACCAGCATTGAAACGCTGTCCTTTCAAAGCGACCCCAACCCGGACTCCCGGATCGCAGCCCTCGAGGCGGAAATCGCCGAGCGCCACAAGGAAATTGTGGCGCTGCGCAACGGTGAGAGCCCCGCGGTTCTGTCGCCCGACTCCGCCGTGGCTGCCACCCGCAGCGTGCTGGACCTGGCCGCCAGCTTGCCGGCGGATTTCAAGCGCATGCGCGACGGCGTGGACCTCATGTTGCACACCATCCGCCAGGAGATCATGGAATCCTCCGTGACGAAGGGTGTTGCCGTGGGCCAGGTGCTGGCCGGTGACAAGGCATTGCGCGGCACCGCCGAGGGCGAGACCTTTCAGGGTTTCACCGAATTCCTCAACGACCCCATCCAACAGGCCCGCTTCAGGCAGTCGATCAACGAGGTCCTTGAACGGGACTTCACTGACCAACTCAGTTCCGAGGAACGGGCAAACCTGGCCTCACTGCTGCGCGAAATGCGCCGCGAGGCGGCCGCTGTGCACGCTATTTATGGGCGCCTTTCAGAGAGCCTGCACGCCTACGTGCAGTCGGCGGAATTCAGGGAATCCGTGCTGCTGCGCCGGTCCATTCATGCCGCCGAGCAGGCAGTGGCCAAGGCTGCGCTGGGATCGCGCACAGCAGTGGTCCAGCCCCTGCTCCACTCCCCCACGTTTGAAACACTGGCCGGCCTGGGCATCTTCAACCCCGAGGACCATGTTCCCCCGCCAAAGCTTGCGGCACCCCCGCGGCTCAGCGATGCTGACATCCACAGGACCCCCGTCACGCCGGCGCCGGACATGCCAACCCTGCACGCCGCCGTCGAACACGCCAGGATGACACGCAATGGCAGCGCAACGTTGGCTGATGTTTATGCCAGCCTGCCGCCGGAGTTGCACCACATCAACACCATCCGGGGCTTGATTCTGGCTGCCAGGAGCTCGGCCAACTCCATGGATTCCACCGGCACACAAATTTTGACGTTCACTCAGATCGACGGCACCGCACGAACTGCCCGCATCCCGTTGTTCACCTTCACGAAGGACTCCGCGCCATGAGCATCAGTTCCCACTCCACACCGCAGGGGCACAGCGATTCCGCCGCCAACACGGAGCGGGCATTGTTTCCCGGCGACACAGGCTCGTTCCCGCTGGACCTGCGGCAGGCACTGGTGCGCCTGCTGCGAGGGCCGTACATTGACGGCACGGCCGATCCGGCCCTGTGGACAACCATCCTGCGTCACGCCGTGTCCCTGCAGCAGTACTTGAGCGAGATTTTCCTGCTGCTGAGCATTGATGCGGACCGCAAGATTGCGTTGCTGACGCCCGTCCCCATGGAGGCCGTGCACACGCAGCCCATTGTTGCGCGCAAGCCGCTGCGCCGCGAGGAAACCCTCCTGGCGCTCCGCTTGCGCGTGCTGCTGGACCGGCATGCGGGCAGCGGCACGGATGTGAGCGTCTCGCGCAGCAGCGCCCGAGAAATTTTGGCCGAACACCGCCAGCCCGGCACTGTTGACGACAAACGCCTCGATGAACAAACTGACGCCGCACTGGCCCGGCTCATGGGTTTGAAACTGATTCTGCCCACAGAGTTGGAGGGCGAATACCGGGTGAGCAACGCCTTGGCACTTGCACTGCCGTTTGATTCGATCGAGCAAATTCCGGCCTATCTGGCAGCCCTGGACAAGAGCGCGCCCAACGATTCCTTTGATCTCGACTCCCCCGACGACGCAACGCAGGAGACCCTCTAAATGAGCATTGCCACCACACTGCCCATTGGCGAAGACATCAACCCCGGCCAGTTCAGGCTCAGCCAAATCCAGATCATCAACTGGGGCACCTTTCACGGCCGCCACTCCATGTATGTTGACCGGGCCGGAACGTTGTTGACGGGCCATCCCGGCGTGGGCAAATCCACCCTCTTTGACGGCATCCAGCACATCTTCTATGCCGCACCCCGCCTGAATGAATCCGCCCATGAGGCATCCAACAGGAAGGACCGGCGCACCACGTTCAGCTACATGCGCGGCCGCAAAATCAAGACGGCCAGCGGCATTGAATACCAACGCCCCAGCGCCACCTGGTCCGCCGCAGCCCTGGTGTTTGAGGACGGCCTGGGCCGGGCAGTCACCATTGCCGCGCTCTTTGACCTGCCAGCCAATGGTCTGGAAGGGCAGGTGGGCAAGCACTATGTGATCCACGACGCCGCACTGGACACCCAGGCGTTGGAGAACCACGGCAGCCGGCGTTTTTCACCGTCATCCCTGCACGCTGCACTCCCCGGGGCTGAAACCTTTGACGTCCACAAGACATTTGCCGAGCGGTTCCGCCGCAAGCTGGGCATCCACAATGACAAGGCGTTCAGCCTGCTGCGCACCCTGCAAAACGGCAAAGGCCTGGACAAGGGCGTCAACCGCTTCTTCCGCTACGAGGTGCTGGACAAGCCGGCGACCCTGGCCGCCGCGGCCGCAGCCGTGGAGGACTTCAGCCACCTGGCCGGGATCTACCGCCAACTGGAGGACGCCCGCGGGCAGCGTGATGTGCTGGCGCCCGTGCCGGAGTTGCACCAAAAACTGCAGGAATTCAATCAAAATCATTCCCGCACAGTTGAGCTAAAAAACGCCCAGCTTCCCCTGCTGCGCCAGCAGTTCCAGGCGGAACTACTCACCGCCAAGGCGGTTGCCCTGACCGAGGCGCAGGCGGACAAGCGGCAACAGATTGAGGCCGCCACGCTGGCCAAGGACGCCCTCTCTGAATCGGTGTCCGCCTTGGCCCAGCAGCATGCCAACCACGGTGGACGGGCCATCGAAGGCCTGGAAAAGGACATCCGCACCGGCAAGCGGGAACTGGCGGAACGGTTGCGTTTGGAGGCAGACGTTCGCGAGGACCTGGATGCCGCCGGGCTGGCGCATGACTGGACCCCGGCCGGCCTGGACGCCGCACGCGCCCTGGCAGCCGCCGGCGTCCAGGCGCAACAAAGCGAGACCGAGTCAGCGCGCAACCGCGAATACCAGGCCGTGGCGGCCAGCGTGAACCTCAAGGACCAAGCGAAGGCGCTGCGGGCTGAGATTGAGTCCTACGAGCGCCGGGGCAGCAACATCGACCCCCGGAGTGCTGCAGCCCGGCGGGCCATTTGCACCGCCACGGGTCTTGCACCGGAGGACATGCCCTTCGCGGGTGAACTCGTGGACATGGGCGCAGGCCACAGCGTGTGGCGACCCGCCGCGGAGAAGGTCCTGCGGTCCCTGGCCACCACCTTGCTCATCAGGGGCCAGGACATAGAGGCTGTCACTGCAGCCATCAACACCTTGGACGGGCACGGCAAGCTGCGCTGGATCGACATCAGCCTCCCCACCCGGACAGGGACTGTTGCCGGCACGGACGAGTTGGTGACCAAGCTGGACTTCCACGCCTCCGACGCCGGCGACTGGGTCCGGGCGAAAATCACCGGCGACTTTGCCTTCATCTGCGTTGAGCACGATGCGGCGTTGCACCAGCACACCAGGGCCATTTCACAAGCCGGCACCGTGAAACTGAACTCGGCAGTTTTCGAGCGCGACACCCGCTCCATCAATCCCGGCGACTACCTGCTCGGCTTCAACAATGTGGCCAAGATCGCCCAGCTCGAGGAGCAGGCGCAGGCCCTGGCGGCAGAACATGAGGCCTCCGCCGCCGCAGCCACCCGGAGCAGCCTGGCCAAGGAGGAATCGACGCAGCGGCTGGCTTCACTGCAGCGCATTTCCGGCGACCAGCGGACCTTTGCGCAGCTGGATTCCGCCGCACTTGCCGCGCAGCTGGAGGCCTTGCATGCCACGCTGGAGGCAACCATTGCCGGCAGCGCCACCCTGGCCCAGCTGCGTGAATCGCTGGCCTCCGCCAATGCAGAACTGGAGGCCGCCGTGGGCAGGGTCGCCGTGCTGCACCACGATTTGGCCGCGATTGGCAAGGACCTTGCCAGCGTACAGTCAGCCCTGCACGCCGCCAGCGGGCTCAAGGAAGCCGCCCCGGACTGGGCTGTGGCTGCCTTTGCGCCGTATCTGAGCGATGGTGAGCCCACCTCGCTGGATGAACTCGAGGTGCTGCTGGCCCGTGTTGCCGTGGACCTGGGCGAACGTGCCGCAGCCTTAAAGGAACGCCAGTTCCGCACGGAAGGGGCCCTGAGCGAAATCTTCAAGGCCTTTGCCCGCCAGTTCGGCCCCACCATGAGTGCCAGCTACGGCACGGGTGCCGATGCCACCGTGCACTATGAAGAGCTGTATGAGCGCATCATTTCCGACGGCCTGCCGCAGCGGCAGGACGAGTTCCGGGAGTACTTCAACAACCGCTCCTACGAGCGTTTCTCCGATCTTTTGCAATTGTTGGAAGAGGAGCGGCGCACCATTGAGGAACGCATTTTGCCCCTCAACCAAATCTTGGCAGATGTCCCCTTCGAAAAGGGCAGCCGGCTGCGGCTGGAAGTGAAAACCACTATCCCCGATGAAGCTAGGGCTTTCCGCAATGACCTCAAGGAAGCCTTGGGGAACGCCTATACCCAGGCCACTGAGGAGAAAATGGCATCCAGCTACCAGCAGCTCGAACGGCTGGTCAAGGCCCTTGCCGATCCGGCCATGGCCCACTGGGCGGATACGGTTCTGGACGTGCGCCAGCATGTGACTATCAGCTGCAACGAGCACCGCCCCCATGGGGAGGTGGAAATGGGCCTGGAGCCCGGCACCCTGTCAGGTGGTGAGGGCCAGCGGTTCACCTCATTCATCATGGGCGCCGCCCTGGCCTACCAGCTGGGGATCGATGTTCAGGGCTACAGCACCTACGGCACTGTGATGATTGACGAGGCCTTCATCCAGGCGAACTCCGAGTACGCCGGAGCCGGCATCAACGCCCTGCAGGAATTTGGCTTCCAGCTTCTGCTGGCCGCTCCAGAGGACAAGGTGGACCTGTCCAAGCACCTCGGCTCGGTCACGGACATCATCAAGCACCCGCAGGCCAACGTCTCTGGTTTTGTCTCCACCGGCCAGTCCCCCGCCACGGCCACCGACATCATTCTGCGTTAGGCTGCGGCGGGCGCCCCAGCGACCCTAGCCCAGTTGCAGTGCGGCAATCCCAGCGACGGCCGCCACGGTCAAGCCCAGCCTGGTCTTGGAGAATTTTTCACCAAAGAACACGACGCCAATGAGCCCTGCCAGCAGCACCGAAGACTCCCGCAGGGCCGAGACCAGCGCGAGCGGAGCCACGCTCTGGGCCACAACCACCATGCCGTAGGCCATCATGGACAGCACGCCGCCCAGTGAACCGATCCGCCAATGCGTACCAACCGCCCTCAGGTACGCTCGGCGCTCGGTGGCCACGAGCCAGCAGACGACTGGCAGAATCACGCCCTGAAGCAGAAACAGCCACGAGATGTACCCCAACGGGTTGCCCGATTCGCGCACGCCCAAGCCGTCCACCAGCGTGTAGGCGGAAATGCACACACCTGTCAGCAGGGCGAAGATGACACCCTTTCTGTTGCCAGCCTTGCCCACAAGGGCCAGTCCCAGCAAGGCTCCTCCGACGACGGCGACCCCCAGTAGTTGCAGTGCGCTCAAGTGCTCGGCCAGGAAGGTCACGGAAACGGCGGCCACGAGCAAAACCGCCAGGCCACGTGCCAGCGGGTAGATCTGGCTGAAATCGCCGTGCTTGTAGGAGGTGGTCAACAGGATCAGGTAGGCCGTCTGCAAACATCCCGAGGCAAGGATGAAGGGCCACGCAGCGGGGTCTGGCGGGCCGAAGAGGAGGGCGCCTACCGCACCTGCCAGCAGGTAGACCAAGGCAATCAGTGTCGCAGAGGCAAGCCGGTGCGGGATGGACTTGGCAATGGCGTTCCAGCTGCTGTGAAACAACGCGGCCAGGAGTACCAGCAGCGTGACGCCTAAGGTCATTTAGCGTTGTCCGAACGGCACGCCGCTCAGGGCGTCTGCTGAAACGCCAAACGTGCCAAGGACTTGAACGGCGATGTCCGCATGATCCAAGGCAGTGATCCCGCCGGGGATGCCCTCGCCTGAGGCCAGCATCCAGGCCGTGCGTTCCTCGTCCGAATCGCCGCCGTGGCCACCCTCGTCCAGGTGGCCGTGATCGGTGACCACAATGATGCTCCAGTCCTCTTCTTCACGCGTGGTCCTGTCCGCAATGGCTTGGAGCAGCAGGCCAAGCCGTGCGTCACAGCGTTCAATGCAGGCCGTATAGTCGGGCCCCGTGCCGTGGTTGTGCGCGTTGACATCGCCCTCGCCGAAGTACACAAAGCTGACCGCCAGGTCCTCGGTGCGCAGGCGCGCCGACGCATACTGGGCGATCTCGTCGTCGGCCTTCAACCAACTGTCATTGTTGTTTTGGTCCTCGGGATCAACGGGGTTGACCCATCCGCCGGACGAAAAGAGTGGGCCGCAGGCCGTGGCCATGGACATCGGGAACCAGCTCGTGGCAATCATGGTCGCCAGTTCGGGACGTTGCCGCCGGACAAGGGCGGTGAAGTCCTCGAAGGCAGCCAGCTGCGGCGGGTGAACCTCATTGTCCTCAACCCCGTGTTGATCCATGTAGACGCCGGTGGCCACTGTGGCCCAGACGGGCCCTGAGATGGTCAGGTTCTTCTCGTGGACACGGACGGGCAGCAATACTCCTGCCGCGGCCAGGCCATCAATGACCGGAGTATGTGCCGCCAGAAGGGAATCGTGGCGAATGCCATCAATTCCCACAACCAATACATGAGGGGTGCGCAATGTTGAAGTCTTCACGTGTACAACGCTATCGATGTTCTGACAGTATCGAGGGGATCCTCCATTTTTTCCTATGTTGATAATAGGTAGTCTCTATGAACTTCAATCACTTGCGCGCCTTCCATCTAGTGGCCACCCACGGGAGCTACACAGCGGCAGCCGCAGCTGCCGGCCTCAGCCAACCAACGTTGTCTGAACAGGTACGGCTTCTGCAGGAATCCTATGGCGTGAGCCTGCTTCGCAGAACAGCTGCCGGCATGGAAGCCACCAGCAAGGGTGAGGAGCTGATGGAGCTCGCTGAGAGCATTTTCACCACGGCGCGCCAGGCGGAACAGCTGCTCTCCGGCAACCGGGCCTCGACGCAGGGCCGCCTCCGCTTTGGTGCGGACGCGCCCATCCATGCCGTTCCCACCCTCACCAAGGTGCACGCTGAGCATCCAGGGCTCCGGATTACTTTGAGCAGTGGAAACTCTGCCATCATCAAGAACCAAGTTGCCAACGGTTTAGTGGACGTGGGCATTGTTGCCGACCCCATGCCCCACCCGCTGCTGACCATCGCCCTACTGTCCACCCAGGACCTTGTGGCCGTGGTCCTGCGGGGCTCAGAGCTTGCCGCCAAGAACCTCAGCATTGCCCGCCTGCAGGGCCGGCCACTGGTCATCCGCGAAAGGGGTTCCGTTACCCGCAGTGCCAGCGAGGCGGCCATGGCGGCATGGCAGGTGACGCCCTCTCAACTGATCGAAGCAGACAGCAGGGAGGCCGTGGAGGCTGCGGTCCTTGCCGGCCTGGGGGTGGGCCTGATGGGAGAAGGGGAGTTTAGCCATGATCCCCGCTTGACGCTGGTGGACTTTGCGGAGCCACTCGAGCCACTGAGTGAATTCATCATCCACCGCACCGACAGGCGGGACGATCCCGTGGTGGCTGCTGCGGTGGCAGCAGCCCTGCGTTAGCCACCTTAAGCAACTAACCCGCAGTAAACGGCGAAAAGCACGTCAAAAGCATGAATTTTCGTTGTTTTCTGCGGGTTAGTTTGGTTGTTAAATGAGGGAGGCCCCACATGTTGTGTGGGGCCTCTACCTTTTTTACGTGTTGTCCGGCGGTGTCCTACTCTCCCACATCCTCACGAATGCAGTACCATCGGCGCTGTGGGTCTTAGCTTCCGGGTTCGGAATGGGACCGGGCGTTTCCCCCACGCTATGACCACCGTAACTCGTTCCCCAAACCATGGCTTGCGCTGTGGTTGGGTGGCTTGTTGGGTGCTCTTGGAGCAACAGTATTTTATTATACAGGGTCCTGGTGGTCGCCCTTCACCACTGGTGTGGTGGGGGTTCTCACAGGGGTAACCTGTTTTTTTGGTTTCAACTAACAAAGCTGGGTTTGTTGGTTGGGAACCACATAGTGAACGCGAGCAAT
>NZ_JBTNDR010000036.1:0-41338 GCF_054510895.1 Arthrobacter sp. HLT1-20
ACCTCCGCGGCTCAGCCCTGGGCTTCCGCAACCTCACCAACTACGTCGCCAGATCATTGCTGGAATCCGGCGGATTCAGACCGAAACTACACCCTGGATTCTGAAGAGCCGCTTACATTCACAATGCGGGCCGAGGGGAACTTAACCCGAAGTGTCTCCCAGCTATCTGCAACGTTGTGATGAGCTTCATCAAAGAGGATCAGATCGAAGAAATCATCCGCAAGCTTCTCGAGCCAAACGTTGTCTACACGCTGCAGCTGCTGAATATTTGTAACAACAATATCTGCCTCGTTGAGATCCGTTATGTTTGTCTTCGATCCACGAATCTCAGCTGGTTCAGGGTAAGGCGGCGCCGCCAGTACCTTCCGCTTGCCATAGAAGAATTTATCGTTCGATGGCACCAGGTCGTTAAAGAGCTGGTCGGCAATATTGAGATTAGGTGCCACGAGCAAGGTGCGCTTTGAGTCAACAGCGAAAGGTGCCAACGCTAGTAGCCCTGACTTCCCGCATCCTACAGGCAGCACTACACCAACCTCACGGCCTTCGCCTTCGAAATCGTGAGTACGGATCGCCTCGTACGCAAACTTCTGCGGATCACGTAGATCTGAGTTATCGGTGATGAACGGTTCTAGTTCCTGATACTGATTGCTCTTCATTTAAGTCCCCCTAATTTTAGTACGATAGATAAAATCTGTTCTTCGCTATTCGAAGCGATCGCCAATCAGCTGAAATGCATCATGCCGCGACGGGAACCAATCCGTTAACCAGTCCAACAACCTCGGATTTATCGGTCAGTGCTAGTTCCCTCCCTACCCCTGAAAGGCTTGCCTTCTGGGGTCCGAAGAGAACTTTGCGCAGCAACAGGGACGTCTCGGGAACGATGCCGCCTGGTTCGCTAGTTCGGTAGCCCTGCTCGGCCAGCGTTATGCACATGGATCTGTACTGCCAGTCAGACATCAGGTTCAGTTCCTTAAGCCGGTACGTCGTCGCCATTGCTGAAGTCTTCCAGTATGTCCTAGCTGCAAGAATTCTCTCTTGGCTAGCTCCACCCATTCCTTGGGCGAGCACTCCTGTTCTCGGCATCAGGAGACTGGAGGCAAACCGGTGCGCTTCAGCTTCCCGTTCTTTTGATTCGGTTGCCGTCATCTCGAGATCTCTGTGAAGTACAAGATGTCCGAGCTCGTGCGCTAGATCGAATCGTTGCCGCTCCCCCGACTTTGATGTATTCAGAAAGACGTATGGCTTACCATCACGAGAGAAACAGAAGGCATCGATACTGTCGAATTGATGCGACAACGACAGCACTCGAACACCGTTGGCCTCTAAGAGGTGCAACAGGTTCAGGATCGGCTTGTCCCCAAGGTTCCAGAGTTTTCGGATGATCTCCGCCGCCGTTTCTGGCAGGTGCTTGGCAAGATCAGGAACGTCCGGCGCTGGCAGGCTGAACTTCCGCTCAATTATTTCGAAGAACTCGATGCCCACGTTGGCAGACGCCAAGGCAGCATCCCTCATGAGGGCGCTGGTTTTGCTCAGCTTGCGGAAGCTAGCGGCAGCGGGCGTCACCGGGTCAACGGTATCTCGGTAGAAGAAGTCCACTTGGACCCTGAGAGCCTTAGCGAGACGCTCAACAACCTCGGGTGAGGGTTCGCGGTCGGCTGAGTTCTCGTGGGTAGTGAGAGTACGGGTAGACACATCGCTAGCCTCGGCGAGACGCTTGAGCGTCCAGCCTAGGCGTTGGCGTGCCAGTCTTAGTCGTGAAGGTGTAAACATAGCGCTATGAAGGTTATCAGCGAGCTGCAGGGCAGCCGCTATCGAATCGACGGGACATCGAAGTCGATGCCGCCGTCCTCGTCGTCATTGCGGAAGATATCCAAGTCAGCATCGAGACGAAGAGGTTCGATCAGAATCTCGTGGCTAAACCCTACGATGCTCCTCTGCTTGTCAAGTTGACCTGTGGAGCCCCTTGGCTTGCTGGCTTGAGCTGGGCGCGCCAAGGAAAGTCGCATGTCGCCTTCCACTTCTTCGTGAAGCAGGAACCACAGCGGAGCATCATTAAGTTTCCGCTCGAAGTCTTCATCCCTTCGAAATTCCTCAAGGTCGAAGGCCTGCTGTCCAGGGATCACGGCCACATCAAGATCGTCGAGGGTGGCAGGGCCTTTGGGGCGCGTACGCGGATGCTTCTTGGGATCGGGGTTCGCCACGTTCACTGCCGATGAAACAGCAATAGCGATCACCCCGTCCGGATGGATAATGCGCTGTTGCCCATTGACCGGACGTCGCAGCCAGCCATTTTCAGTCAGGGCAACCGCCAAATTTTCAGTGATGTCACTGTAGAGATCGGAGCCGGGCGTACTCGGAGCAGCCAGCGAGGACCTCCCACGTGAATGCGTCCAAGCGGGGCGGACACAATCATGGATGATCTGTTCAGTCAGACCAAAAGCTTCCACACCGCGCTCACGCGACGGTTCCCCAAACATAAATGCAGTGACGCCCATAACCAGACCCAACTTTCCGTTGCGCATAACGCTACCACATTCGTGGTCGAAAATAACGCAACACACCAAAGTTCCGTCCGTGCTCACCCGATCAAACAGGTACCCGCAGCACCCGAGTCAATGCGTAGTTGTCGGGCGCTGGACAGTCTCAACGTCACCCCGCTAGCTTCAATTTTGCATCGCCACATGTCGGCATCAGATTGTTCAACGTTCGCGGCCACCATAGAGTTAGGCCATGTTGCCCTTTTCCTTGGATTCTAATGCCGAGCCCGTCGACCCAAGCCTCCCTGAAGTATTCGATTGGTTTCGGCAAGAGGATCCGGATGGATCGCGTATGGCACACGTCTTTCGGCAAACGTTCGACCAGCTCTACGACGGCCAGCGGACAGGGCGCTACCGCTGGGATCAGCTCTACAAGACCGAGATGACTCACTATGGCACCCTGATCGAGATCAATCTGCAACGCGAGTTCAAATTCGATGACGGTCTCGTCATGGACTACAACATTGCTGGTCATGAAGTCGATAGTAAGTACTCCGTCTCGGCGCAGTGGATGCTACCGCCGGAAAGCATTGACCATCTCATACTTGGCTCCGTCGCCAGCGACGTGAATTCTACTTGGAGCATTGGACTTGTCCGGGCGACACCGGAGAACCGCAACCTAGGCAAGAACCGCGACCAGAAGGGTACTTTGAACGCACTTGGCAGGTCACGCGTTCAGTGGCTATTCAAGGACGCGCCCATGCAGCCCAATATCCTCTTGCAACTGCCCGAGGATCAAGTCGCCCGCATTTTTGCACCCAAGAGTGGCCAGGCGCGAGTCAACGAACTTTTCCGGGTCGCAACCAACATGCGAATTTCTCGGAATATCATCGCCACCGTGGCACAACAAAACGATTTCATGAAACGAGTAAGGGAAAATGGCGGGGCCCGCAGCACCCTTCGGGCCGAGGGCTACCTCATCCTCGGCGGCGATTACACTGCACAAACGGCCGTCGCTCAGGCGCTTGGTTGCGTTGTGCCAGAGCCCGGTGAGCTCGTAAGCGTTCGAGTCGGTCCGGTGGACTACGTCATGGAAAATTCCGTAGAGCTCGACGGCCAGCTCTGGCGCAGAATTGAACATGGACATGCTTCGACGGCAGCTGCACCGAAGGTGGTCAGCCAGTGACCGCGGGCTTCAGCCAACTGCCGGCACCCGGGACGCAGGCCCTGATCGACCTGATTCCTTCTACACAGCATCGAGCAATTTACGAGTACCTGCACAACCGCCACGACGACCCGCCCACCATGGTCGAAATCAGAGCGTACGCCGCCACCTTTGCGGGCGAAGACCACTCCCAAACCGATCGGCGGGTTCGCGATCTACGCGATGTATATGGAATTGACGCACCGTGCCAACGCATTAACAAGAAGCCGAGGTACGTCCTTGTTGGGCTACGAGACCAGACCCATTCCGGCAGAAAACCAATCTCAGGCAAATTGAAGGCCCAAGTTCTTTATAGCCAAATATGCGCCATGTGCGGGAAGACGCCGCTGGGTGACAGGGTAAAGCTCGAAGTGGACCACAAACTTCCGCTGGCCTGGGGCGGTACGGACGACATTGAGAATCTCCAGCCACTCTGCGAAGAGTGCAATCACAACAAACAAGATTACTTTTCGTCATTCGAAGCATATTCTGACAAGATTCGCGCGGCCGCCTCTCTTCTTGAACCGCACAAGCGCATCGGCGAAACGCTCAAGGCTTTCAAGGAAGCTGGTGAACCCGCTCCGTCGGAGGTGGTCGGCTTGATTGCCTGCATGATCCAGTATCAAGAAGACTGGCAGAAGCGTACACGTGAACTGCGAAAACTCGGCTGGGACTTCAAAATCCGGAAGAAGAAGGAGCACGGGCGAATGCGCAGTTACTACGAACTAACCAAGTGGTTACCGTGGCCCTCAGAGCCTATTGCTCCCCTTATCAGGCAAATCGAACAGGACAAGAAGCTCGCGAAACAGCAGACATCGAGCTAGCTCACGGCGCGAAGGTGGCGCTCGACGTCTTCTGTCTCGTTCTTCTTGGCAACAGCCTTGACACCTAGCGCCGTGGCGATTGACGTCCCAATGGCGCTAGCTACGGGCGGAGGGAAGGCGTTGCCGATCTGCCGGTAAACGGAAGTCTTGAGCCCAGAGAATTGCCACTCAGCAGGGAAGCCTTGAATTCGGGCGACCATCTGGTTGGTCAAGCGAGGAATGTGGTCAATTGGTGTTTCTGGCCCGGGTACTTCGTTGGCGATGCCCTTGCCGTCGACGCCCAGCTGCAGCCAGCCAGCCTTAGCGCGCGTGGGGCCGAGATCGGCACCACCATGCTTCTTGGAGCCACCGACGACCGTAGGGGCAACATTGTTGGCCTTGGCTGCCCAGGCTTCGGCTCCGGCCCATCCACCGCTGGCCATGAGCGGCAGTAACACTTCGCCAACCGTCGGAGGAGTACCTTTCGGCGTCGGCCAAGCGAACTTCTTGTGGTACTTCTTCTTCACTGCGACAAGAATGAAGCGCGGTCGAAGCTGAGGAACACCGTACTCGCTTGCGTAAAAAAGCTGCCATTGGGGATCGTAACCAAGTTCTCGGAGCTCCTCGAGAATCAGCTCACGATAACTAGCAAATCTGGCCGACGCCAGCCCCTTCACGTTTTCGAGCATGACGGCCTTTGGGTTGGCCTCTCGGACGAGTCGCAATGCTTCCGGGAACAGATCGCGCTCATCGTCGGCGCCAAGCTGCTTGCCAGCCACGCTAAATGGGGGGCATGGCACGCCGCCGGCGAGCAAATCAATCCCCTTGTAGTCCCGGCCGTTGATCTCGCGAACATCGCCATGATGGACGTTCCATGACGGTCGGTTGAGTTTCAGCGTTGCAGCCGCGTCCTTGTCGATTTCGACGGCCAAAGAGTGGCCAAAGCCAGCGTCTTCCAGGCCATATGACTGGCCACCTGCACCAGCGCAGATCTCAAGGGCGGAAAGGGGGGTGGTGGTGTTCATGTCGTCTATCTTCTCATTGCAGGGTGGTTACTTCGACCTTCTGTGGTGCTTCTCCTACATTGACACAAAGCACTGACATCATTGTGAGGAGTCCGCCGTATCAAGTAACGCTTCGATCTGCCGAATACTCAAATCGGCGGCCTTCTGTCCACCGAGCGCGCGTCACCTTCGACCAGCCGGGAGTCGAATCCCCCGTG
Source organism: Arthrobacter sp. HLT1-20 (assembly GCF_054510895.1). Taxonomy (NCBI): domain Bacteria; kingdom Bacillati; phylum Actinomycetota; class Actinomycetes; order Micrococcales; family Micrococcaceae; genus Arthrobacter; species Arthrobacter sp. HLT1-20. The sequence continues at coordinate 5,707 of NZ_JBTNDR010000036.1, forward strand.
GCTTCGCGCCTCGACTGCGGTGGGCCCCAGAAACGCGCGCAGACCTCGTAATTGCGTACCGGCCTCGCGGAGCTCACACTCCCAAACAGTGGCCACGCTCCAGCCATTCGCCTCCAAAGCAGCCACGGCGTGAGCATCGCGTTCCAGAGTCCGCTGCCTCTTTGCTTCCCAGAAGTCCGCGTTCGTTTGCGGCCTGTGTCGGCCATCGGCACAACTATGCGAATGCCAGAAACAACCGTTGACGAAGATCACCTTGTGTCGGCCGCGAAAGACAATGTCCGGCTTGCCTGGTAAATCTTTGGCGTGCAGCCGGTACCTGTAGCCCTGGGCATAAAGGAGTCGCCGTACGATCATCTCGGGCTTCGTATCCTTGCTCCGGATATGCGACATGACGAGATGGCGCTGTTCCGGAGTCAGCACATCCACCATGTCCTCGATCGTACTCTCGGCGGCACTAGTTCAACAGGCAAATGTCGGTGGCGTGTGACAGGCTCTTTCCATGACAGATTTCACCCGGGAACCGGGACTCTATTACCTTTCGTGGAACGAATGGGTCGCCATGGGGGAACAACGGTCCGCTGTCGGTTTCCTCGCTGAATGGCTCGAGACCAGTCCACGGCCAGACAAGTCCATACTCGTTAGCCCCAAGAGCTCCGAGGTTGAGCAGCAGACGCTTCCGGGCCTACTGGCATGCTGTCCCGATGCCGCCACCGGCTACCTCAGCCAGACCGTTTCCGAGGTTGATGCTGGCCGCTCCGTCGTCGCCCTCTACCCCGAGGAAAAGATCGCTGAAAGCATTGTTGATCGGGTCGATCCCCAAACGGCCGATCTGTGCGTCACGCTGTGGCCAGGATTCGACCACCTGGAAATGTGGCTTGAAGCCCATGGGGCCATTCAACTGCCGTCAGGCATGCCCTCCGACACCAGCTTCATTGGGCGGCTGGATCCTGTCGTCCGTGTTGCCATTCGGCGGTCGTTTGAGGTCATGAGCGAGCACGGAGGCATCCGGAATGGTCGCGGCAAGGATGAAATTGTACAGACACTTCGAGTGCTCCATAAGAATGGCTATACGTACGACAACCACGACCTACAGGTGTTCGCCTACCGGCTCGGGTACCGGCAGCGAGATGTCGAACAGCTTGGCAAGTACGTGGAAAGCATCCACGAGAACCGCCGTATTCAGACCGGGCCGGATCGGCTGCGAGCCGACATCCTGGACATCTGGAAGACCAAAGCCCAGAAACTATAACGGCCCAACGGAGGCCTCCGTGGCAGTGCATAATCCCTGCGCTTCGCACCCGTCGTTACTCTCTGGTTCTTGTTAGTCTCCATAGACCGACTCGGATTGGAGAATCCTCGTGCAACAGCCACAAAAGCCTCTCAGCCATTTGCAATCCAAAGTTTTGAAGTGGGTGAATGACGGGTGCCCGGACGGTGTCTTCGAGGGATATTCACATCGAATATCCGCAAGAGCCCTGGCGGACGACCGTTACATCACCGTGACGGGCAGAGGGCCGACGTGGACGGCCAAGATGACCAAGTGTGGCCGAGAAATCCTTGAAGGAGTTGCGGATTCGGACAGTCACGAAGAAGCCGTCCAATCCGAAGCCGACAAATTCATCCAGAGACTTGAAGCGGCTGGCGGTGTTCTGGAAGTCGAGGACGGTTATCACCTCTCCGCTGCCAACGCGGCTCTCGTTCCTAATGTCATGAAGTCAGCGATGCGGCCAAAGGGCTACAAACTTGAAATTGCCAATGTGGGATCGTGGCAAAAACCGAAACACGAGGCGCGCTGGGTCCGTCACTTCCCTGACGACGTCGAGGCGCGTCCGGTCCCTGTGCGGGACTCAGTGGGCAAATACCATCCGATCGCCAAAGCTTTCCGGGATGGCACCCGCGGGGTGTCCAACGACCACATGCCACGAGCGGCCAAACTACTACACGCGCTTGCTTCGGAAAGCGCCGTTCGAGGATACGGCGTCACCATGCCGTCCGAACACAAACATCCCTATGCACGCCAAAACGCAACCCTCACGGGCGACATCGCTATCACCATTGGCACAATGACACTTGCTCTGGAACTGCGAGAACTGCCGCCCAACGGCGGAGCAGCAAGACCCTACGTCTCTAAATATGACTACCGGTCGGAGCCCAGCAAACTCGTCGGCAACACAGCTTTCGTATCGACTGGTCGTCTCCAGTTGGAGTTCACATATGGCCGGACACACCCGCGACGGCAGGAGCGTTTCCGAGATGGCAAACGGCAACAACTCGAAGACGCTTTGCCCTCAATACTTCGAGAGATCGAAATTCAGCACCTTGAACATGACTGGAGCATAGAGCAGTCGCGGATTAAGGAGGAGACGACCAGGCGGCGCTGGGAGGCCGCCATGGAACGCGCTCGGACGAGGATCCAGGACCACCACAAGGCCGAACAACTTTCAGCTCAAGCAACGGCGTGGGCCGAAGCTAGCAAGTTGAGGGCGTATGTTGATGCGCTCGATGCAAGACTGGCCGAGGAACAGGACACTGAGCTGGTTAGCTGCGGGCGGGCCTGGCTGGAATGGAGCCGCAGCCATATCGACGCCAAAGATCCTTTGTTGAACCCCATCGAGATTCCGGTCCTGTTGGATTACTCCGACGACGATCTGACCCCGTTCCTGGATGGATGGAGCCCAGATGGGCCCCGTGGAGCCAGGTAGACAGGCCCCTGCAGCCTCTGCAGCCTCTGCAGCCTCTGGCGCGATATTGCAACCGTCATTGCCACGTCGCCAGTTCCACCGTCGGTGATGCAGCTCGCTAATCCCCCGGCGACGAGAACGAAGCGTGTCAGTGGGTCCTGCTAGCTTGTGGATTGACGAACGACTCGCGTCCGTCACCGGCATTGGAGGCAACACCATGACGAATAAAAACGTCGAAACGTACCATGAAGACGGCCAGTGGAAGAACCGCGTGCAAGGTAACTCTCGTGCATCCAACACTGCCGAGACCAAGAAGGACGCCCAGGCCGAGGGTCGCCGCATGGCTCAAGATCGCAAGGTGGAGCACGTCGTCAAGAACCTCGACGGAAAGATTAGCGCCCGTAATTCCTACGGAAACGATCCTCACCCGCCGAAGGGCTGAGTGATTCAGGAGCAACGACCTGCTAGGCACTATCGCGGCGTCCACTCGAGAAGATTCTTTTGTCTAGTGGACGCCCCGATGTTCCGCGTCACTGGTACCTCCGTGCCGTGGCCCTAGTGCGAATCCGAGCTACCAACCCCATCGTCTACGCGTAGGCACCCTGATGACTGGTATTTCTGATTGCTCCAACGGCCGATCTGGAACTGCCCGAACCCTGTGCGGCAGGATACGTTCACGCTCGTGTTCTTCTTCGAGATGAGCAGCAAACATACTCTTGTTACTATCTCGAAGAACGTCGATAGCATGGGACAGCAAGAGATCGAGCCGCCGCGTTTCCGCTTCGGCAGCGACTAGGCGTTCGTGCGCCGTGACCGACCGATGCCCGCACCACTGACGGAGTAGCTCGTGAACGGGTTGGATGTCCTTCAGATAGTAGTGATACTCCCACTCGGGCGATGTCGAACGGTCTTCCTGGCCACGGCGCCCTTCATCCTTGCGGCCATGCTTGCAATAGTGACGAACCTTGGCTTCCTCGGCCATGACGTATTCCAAGATCGGATCAGGATTCTCCTCACAGGCCGCGGCAGCCACGTCGAGGCCACCGGTCGGAGACAAAATTAGAATGGCATCGAGCTCGAACCATGCGTTCCGCCCCTTCATATCGGACATCGGGCGGCCCATGAGTACCTCGAGCGCTGAGATGTCTTTCGCTTCAAGTCCGTTCTTGGCCCGGCCTCCAGTGAATACCTCAGCAATACCGCTTGGGATGAGGCGTTCGTAGACCACGTCGCAGGCGAATTCCTCGACCTCGTCGATACCCTCGGCATCGAGGCGCTGCCAGTTGGCCATGAGGCAGTCGTACGCCTCGACATCACGCCACAGTATTGGCAGCCGGCTTCCAGACACAGACTGGATCTGACCGGCATTGGCACCGTCGACGAACTTAATCTCGACCCGAACTTTGTGCTTGTCTCGGACGACGTTGATGATGAGGACTTGCTCGGACGGCGCATCATCACGTTTCCGGTAGGCCCACAACTCCCCTGGTTTGGGAATAAATTGTTCTGTCTTGGTGTCTGCTTCCATAAGTTCCCCCGATTACTTGGGACGAGTTCCGATTTAACGGCCTGCGCCTATAGGCTGAATCCTATCCATCGGCGCTGACATCCAAATATGCCAACGAATGAGACCGAAGCGGAAAGTCGATTGGACTCGTGGCCCGGTGGGGTGCCGTTTGTGCATCCCGACAGAGTCAAATGGACCGCCACTCCGACGGTGGTATCGCGGGTCCCTAAAGCGTTGCGTTCAGCCGCTGCACAATCTGCTGCAAGCTGGTCCCGAGGGCGCCGGCTATCCGGGCAGTCTCAATGACATCCAGGCGGCGTTCGCCGCTCTCGTACTTGCTGACAAAAGATTGTGGAACGCCAAGAGTTGCGGCCAAGTCAACCTGGCGGACGCCCGCCTCAAGACGAAGATGCTTCAGAAGTTCACGGAACTCCCGGTATTCCTCGCTATAGATTGATTTGTCCACATGGTCAGTCCATCTGGCCTTACTTAATATCCCAAGATCGGATATTGTCTTGATGGGGGCCGGTTCATCCTGAATTTGCTCTCCATCAGGCGGAACGACATTGTGAAGAGGTGGCGTGCATGAGCGGCGGCGACGGTTTTATCTACGGGCAAAATAGGGGCATTCTGGAAAGCGTTGGACGGTCGGCGCAGGCCACGACCCAGCGACTTTTCCACATGGCCTTCTCAAAAAGGCGCTCATACTTCATAATGAACGCCAGCTATGCGGCCAAGCCCACTACAACGGATCTATCGGCTCAAAGTCACCATCGTGGCTTTGCTTTCCTTGGGCCTCGGCATCGGACTGCAGGTGTTGGCGCTCCACAGCCGTGACATCGCACCTTGGCTGAATTTCTTGCCACTCTCAGAGATCGGCGGCACACTCTTTGCCGCCGGTCTCTTTGGCATTGCCTGGGACTACTTTGACGGCAAAGACAAAGAAGGACGCGAAGACGAGCGTATTCGCAGGCTGTTGACGGAAGCCGCTCCAGATTTCCGCGACGCCGTGGTTCGCGGCTTCGCCGTCGGAAGCGACGATCTGAAGCGCGTCGCCACACCTGAACTGCTCGACAGCATTGCCGGAAACGTCCTAGCCCTCCGGCTCGGTGACCGCACCTTTGCCGAAGAGGTCTACGCCGACATCCGAGACCAGGCCATTCGTGCTCCGGAGCGCTGGCATGACGTTGACGTGCAAATTCGCCTCTCACCTATAGGTGAGAGGAACGCCAAGGGCGTTCCTCGATTCGTCGTAACCGTGAAGTGGGAGTACACCGTCGTACCGGCCCATGAAACCCAGCGTTTTGCCTGCGTGTCCGACAAAGAAGAGTTCAGCGACCTGGTGACAGACATTCCAGCGACGCTCGCCTGGTTCATGACACCTGCATCTGGGTTCGATGCAGCCGACAAAGAATCCTATGAACTCGTTCAGTACACCGTAGACGGCGACCAACGCGCCATCCGCCGGACTGCACGCAAAACTGGGCAGATCTACTCCGTGAGACTCGGACGTGACGTCGTCGTGGCCGCTAAGCCAGTGCGCGTTTCCTTTATCTACCGAACTATCACGGCACAGTCGGGCCATTTGCTCCACTTCGACATCGTTCAACCGACGAAGGGCCTCAACGTGACACTGGACTACGGCGACACAAGCATAAGCCAAGTTAAGGTCCTCGATCTGATTGCCAGCAGCAAACATGCACGGGTGGAGCGAACACCGATCACTGTGCCAGGGAGGTCGGTCAACGTTGAGTTCGATGGGTGGGTGTTCCCACGGACTGGGGTTGCGTTTGTGTGGACGATGGACACGGAATAGCCCAAATTTTTCCCTTATGACAAGAAATCAACAAGATTTCCATCAACGAACGATCAATTCAAGTGAGGCATTGCGGGGAGATTTACTATTTCGAGAGCTTGTGTCAAAGTATTTTCATTGTGCGTCAACGACAAAATATCTACACCGCTAGTCGTCAGAATTTGGACTATCTGACGCAAAGCCGAGGGCTGATTCATGCTTGACCATGTAAGTATCGATTCGCTAGCCATAGAGCAAATCGTAACCGCTCCCGCAAATATTACGCCACCGCCTGAAGCGACCAATATTGGAACGGAAAAGAAAGCATTCCAACGCGGATGCCACGGGCGGCTATCACTCCGGATTCTCTCAAAGTCCTTAGCCGTGCGAATCACGGGTCGGCCTTGAAGTATTGCTTCAACAGAAGAATTTCCAGATCCCTCCTCGATATGATGCCTAATTTCGATTGATCGATCCCGAATTTCACCTCCTGTGTGAGCGTGGAGTATGATCTCCCGATTAACGGGATTCCTTCTCCAAACCTCGATTCTCATTGCTTCTTTGCCGTGTAAATTTTCTACTTTCTTTGGAAGCGCCCGTCGAACCGAATCAAGCGAACGAACGGCAGCAGAATGATCAGCCGACACAGCATCGGGAACCTGAAGATGCAGCTCTTCCCACGCCTTTGCCCAATCAAACAGACGCTGACGGTGCGTCATCGGAACAATACCAGAGCCCCTGCGAGATTCATCCTGCATAGACGAGCTAAAATTAAAGAACAGTTGAGTTATTTGAGAGTAAAAATCCGCATGAAGCGCAACTAACCCCAAATGTGATGTTCGCATCTTAAAGAAGCTGATAAAACGTTCGCGATCAACTTCATTCTTGTCACCAAGAAATTTATAATCTTTCTTAACAAGAACATATCGCTTCGTTAAAATATTATTTGTGGACTCCAATGCATTAATCAGCGGCGCATCACGAAGACTTGTCCCCACAGCGATAAAATGACTGCAATTATTTGCCAGAATTTCCCTAATTGCCTTAGAGGTTATCGGAAGCCTCTTCGAGAAACTAAATTCACCGTTGGGGATGAAACCCTGGATTTTGCCTTTTTCCGGAGGTGGGATCCGCCCATGAAGGTAGATGAATTTGGGTGCGGGCTTGTTCCGAACGAACTTTAGATGCCGCGGACGAAGCCTATCCCCGATAACCACCACTTCCGCATTATGGTTTTCAGTCGAAGATGCAGCATTGTTCAAGATTCGATCGTACACTTCCTCAAGGAATGTATCTTGATTCGTTGTGACGACTGTAACGGGAACTCCATGGGTTACAAGCCGATGCACATATGCGGCTATTGATTCCGCCAGTCTGCCATTTTGCCATCGCGGCTCATTATAGAGAAGGTTTTGCATGTTAGCATGAAGATGTCCGCGCGCTTCATCCACTCTTCCTTCATATTTTGTTTTATATGATTCTTCGATAATCGAAGATAACTCAACCGGTCCAAGAAATTTCAATAAGTCTTTAGCTTCGTCATAACCGAGGGGAACTGGTTGTATTTGAGCAAGCAGTCGCGAGTTTAGGCCTTCCCAATTTAATCCCGTGAAATCTATTGTCGCGCCTGCACCGCAATAGATAACCATCGATGAAACTGCCGCTCCACTCAACTCTGCAATCGCGTCCAACGTTTCTTCTTGTTCAAAGAATGGGTCAGAAGATCTATTTAGGATTTCATTCACCCCATATAATTATGGTACGAGTTTTTGGGAGTCGAGACCGATTGATATTTGGTCCAGAACTTGCAGCTCTGCATATACGGCTTCAAATGCAAATTCATTCTCTTCACCGGGAGGCGCGGCTGATCTTGCCTGCCGAGCCAATTCCAACAGGTGTTCTGATAACACTTGTGTCATCACTACTCCTTGCCTAACCGAAAGTTCCATGCCATTACTACTGGCTGGTAGTTCGTTATTGAAATGAAATGATTCTGGCTTGCGTTTCATGCTTTGATGGCACTATAACTGAAAGCATCTCCATTTGCAATACTTCGACGAGACTCATCTAAAGTGCTCGCCAAATGGGGTGCGTGCCTCATTTGAGAAATGCTCGCGAAATCTCTAGTGCATGTTCGGGTGCTTTGGTGTGCTGGAGGGAGGTATGGGTTGACGTTGTCTGCGCGTAGGGAAATCACGAAGAAAGAAGCCGGCGCGTATGTGTCGGCGTCGAAGAAGGCAAAGGGCCTGATTCTGGACCGGTTGGTGGCAGAGTTCGGCTGGTACCGGGCAAATTCCTCGCGATACCTAAACGCGTGCCACTATCTTCCGACGATGAGCTCAACGAGGAGATCGTGATGCAAGTGGAGAGCCGACGGCCCTACCAGGACGATCCGGTGACCCGGATGCTAATGCGCACGGCAGCCTGGTTTCGCCTTTAGACTCCGGACTGGGGAAATAGTCAAGATTGCCGACCACGTTCCTGGCTGCACGCTTGGCTATCGCCTCACCCAGACGCGTTGTGTCGACCGGTCTAACCCCCGGGATGTGCACCCCAACCCACCCCTGACGCGACGGCCACGCCACCTTCCGGACTCTCCTATGCGGGATGCCCAACTAACAAGTCAGGGCATCCGAGAACCATCAATCTCGGGAGATCCTGTGCCGCGAAATACAGGTAGGCGTTGTAAGTTCTACACCTTCACAACTAACCTCCATTGCCTTATTCTCAGGACAGATGGAGCCTGAGATTAACCATCATCACCCTGAGCATGATCGACCAGATTTTGACCTGGATTTTTTGGGCTCCTCCGAAATTGGCGACCTCCTTGAGGCCTGTCGAGAATTGAAGTTCGAAAACGTCGAAGATGAGCTCTTTCAGACATTGACCGAATACATGAGCTCTCATCCCGAATGGGCCGTCTCGGTTGTTGAAGAACTGTCTGTCGCCACCTTCGTCTCGTCACGGCTATTCGCCGCCATGGACGTCCGCGCGCTTTACGAGGCTAGTCCGTGTCGGATGGCGGCAGTGGCCAAGCGGCTCCTCCTTGACCCCGACGATGAAGTCGTGTCGCAGGCGCTCACTTCAGTCCAGATGATCGAGCAGGCCAGACTTCTTGATCTGCAGACTTTCGCTGGTCTTCACCAGGCTCTCGTGGCTGCACAGCGGCGCGTCCACCGGTAAACGCATTTCGAAAAGGTAGAGCGACTCCTTCAACGCAGACTTGTAGCCAGGCGACCGCCTACAACACCGGGAGGACGGTTAGCAACACGGAATTATTTCTTTCGATGCTGATTTTGGAAAACAGTTTGGGGTCGGACATGTGCGCCCCGAGCTGCCAGGTTGGCCAAACTGGCATGACCCAGTAGATTCCGATCGTCGTGAGCGGCTCTCCGCCCACTTCGTTTGCCCGGTCAAGTATGACCTCGATCTTCTCGTCTGCGCAGAGCAAGAGCGGTGTTGACGACTCATGGAGTTCGAATTTCAGGTGATCCTGATACTCGCCATCGACGGTAACCCTCGGGCGCCGGTACGCCGAATGCTCCGGAACCCCAATGGATATCCCTACCAACAAGCGAGTCTCACGTTGGGATACGAAGAGGTTGCCGAAGGGACGCTCGAAGATGTACCGGTCGCGAATTATGTGACTTAGCTGGTTAGCCCCTCGATCGCTGCGGCGCCTGGCTGTTCGGGCATCCACAAAATGCGTAGAGGCGTATGTCGCCAAGCGCGCATCAAGCGTGTCGCCAGGGGTCTCCAGACCGCAGCTTTCAAAGTATGCACGGATATCCCCGTCGGAATCTCCCCCGTGCTGCGCTGCCAGGTCAACTAGGACGGTGAAAGCGTGCTCGACACTGCCTTCGCCAACGAAGTCGATGATCTGAAACAGCTCAGTTAGTCGGTGTTCACCAAAAACACCGAATCCTCGGCGCAGGGCACGGAGTTCCGTGTGCAGTTCCTCGCGAATGGGGTCGTCAGGCATGATCTCTGTCAGTTTTCTGTCAGTGACAACCCAAAAGCCGTCCGCGACGATAGATAGTAGTTCTTCGGACTGACACCGATTGGCAAAGTCCACGGAATTCTCAGTGGGAGCGACCCGAGATTAGGCCCTCGAATCGCTCCCCGTCACTTCTGTTCCTCCCGCACCACATTGCGAAATGAAGCTACCGAAAGGCTTTCCATGACGTCCCCAATTGTACCCAAACACGCGTTCTCGCCCCCTCCTGCCACCTGCTGGGACATTGTAATCGCCGCTAAAAACACGGACCGGCGGAGCATCAGGGTGTTTGCTGCGTCTCTGACCTCGGCCTACCACAAGGCGCTCGAACAGCTGGCTGACGACGAATTCGTTGACACAATCGCATCGGCAAAGACCAATCCACCGTGGGAACCCACAGACTCACGTCGATTCGGCCGCCGTCTCGTCTTGGCGACCATAGCAATCAGTACCGCACTCGCCCTTAGTGCCTGCTCGGCCATTTCACAAGGTGACCTGGCCATCAACAAGAAGACCTTGGCCACATGCCCTACCTCTCAGATTGCGGCCGATGGCCTGATCGACACCAGCGGCAGTGTCCGGGCGAACGCCGTGCCCGAAGCTTACGCCGAGGCCCTCAAAGACCTAGTTCGTCGGACGGCGGTGTGCGGCGGGCATCTGCACGTTGGCGCCTTTTCTTCCAGCGCCGCTTCGACGGTCACTTTGTACGACGGTGACCTGGTGATGCCGGGCAGCACCGAAAACGCCCAGCTGCGACGTGTTCCGCAGGGCGTGGCCGACGTCATGAAGACCGTCAACACTGCCTACGCTGACAAGGTTCCTGGTATGACATCCGGAGGGACGGACATCGTGGCCCAGTACCGTTTGGCTCATGAATACGTCCAACAGCTCGGCGGCGACCGGCAGCTGGAATTGCTGCTTCTGACAGACGGCTACCAGAACGCTGGATTCGTTCTAGGTGACCGGGCACTGTCCGAGGCGGACGCCAAGGCGCTGGCGGCCCAAGCGGACATCCCCCAGCTGCCCGGGGCCACGATTACCGTGGCCGGGATTGGCAAGACGCCCGGTCGGGACAGCGCCACGACGGAAATCATTACCGGCATGAAGACCTTCTACGACGCCCTGTGCCAGCGAAGCGGCGCATCCAGCTGCAGCAGCGTCACCGACTACACCCCGGCTGGAGGCTGACCGTCATGGCGATCATAGACAGGCTCAGGCCCCAACAGGGGCGGCGGCTCACTCACGTTGCTGATTCGGCCACGATCATGGCGATGCCCACTGGGGCGGTCAATCTGCAGCGCGTCGATGAAACTGCAGCCCTAGCGTCACCCGAAACCATCAAGTCAGGTACCTGGATGGGCAAGGGATTTGATGCACTCGATGCCGAGCAACAACATCTCTGGCCCGCCCAGGGTGAGGCCGCGCAACGAACTGACAGGGCAACCGCCGAAGGGTTGGCGGTTGCTGCGACAGCGGAAGCAACATTGTTGGACCATGCAAGCAGTCTGGTGGAGTCCACGAAGCGCAGCTACGACCATTGCCGCTCCACCTTGTTGCCGTGGATCCACCGCGGCCCTCACTCAGGCCTGCGTTACTGGATCGGTTGGGGTGTACTTGGCCTCGGAGATGCCGTCGGCGTCGCCGGTGCTGCCATCCTGCTCGGCGAGGAGTTCTGGATCGCCTGCGGCCAGGCACTGGCAACCGGGCTGGCGGCCGTCACGGCGGGACTGGCCGGCCACGATCTCAAGGAACTGCGTCTCGCCCGTCAGCGCCGCCGCGACCTGGACGAGCTGACTGACGATGAGAAACTCTATCGCCGGTTCTTTGACGACACCGCCGCCGGGGACGCGCTGCTCAAGATCGTGGCCTATTTGGCTGGGGCGATCATTATCCTCATTGCGCTGGGCATATTTTCCCTCCGGGCCAGTATCGAAGGCGCACTCGAAGGTCTGGTATTTGGTGCTCTGGCGGGGGCGACAGCTCTGGCCTCGGTCATCAATAGCTATGTCCATGCCGACGAGGTCGCCGACCTCGTGGCCGTCGCCCGACGCGACTACCAGCGTGAGGTTCGCACCTACCGCCGCACCGGACGGGCTAAACCCACCACACTTCGTGCGAAGGCAGCGGAAAACGCTGTGTCCATCGAGACCGAACATTGGCTGCGCGGGCAGGCAGCTGCCCGGCACATCCAGGCACTGAAGTATCAGTCACTGACCGCCAACCCCGGCGTCGTCGGCCACGGCCCAAGCGATCCTGAGACACCGACTGAACCGGCCAATAGTTCGTCCGCCGGGACGGGACCGGTTTCCCACCATCGCCGTCGCATCACAACCAACGAGGAGGATATCTCATGACTGCAACATCGTTGTTGGTTGGCAAGCTGCACCAATCTGACATGCTGGGCGGCCACCACGCGAAGGGCAGGCAGCTGCGAAAGCAGACGATTCGTCTGGGCCACCTTGGGCACTGTCCCGCAGTACCAACGCTCACCACCTTTCTCCCCGACGATTCAGGCAGCCTCTCGGGGCCAACCGGAAACGACCCAGTGAGCAATCGCTACGCCGAAGCCCGGCGGGCACTGGATGCCCTCGGTCGACACTGTTACTGCGGCAACTGCTTGGTAGCCGTCGTTCACTTTGATACTCCAACATTGGGGTGCATTGAGCCGACGCCGTTGACACGCGATGCACGGCAGCGGCTTGCATCCGGCCTCGAGATTCCCCGTGACTCAGCGGGCACCAGTTACCTGGGACCGAGTCTGGCCAAAGCCGAGGAACTGACCGCCAACTACCCCGACCACCGAAGCGTTCTCATCATCCTGACGGACTGGGCACTGTTCGACCACGACCTGGCGAGCATCTATGCCCGCATTGTCGCCTTTTCTGGAACCGTCTTCGCCGTCGGGCTGCGCAGTCCCGTCCCCGACGCCGTCACCGGACCCAACATCCGCAGCATCACCATATCGGCGGACTCGCCACCCGGCGCGTTGGCCAGGGCGGTCTTCGAAGGACTCACCGTTCACCGCCAACCTAAATAGCCACGTCAGACCCGTCAGTCCCCACGCGGTGAGTCGTTGTTTATTTCACACCATGGACATCGCGACCAAAACATTGTCTTACAGCTCACGGTCGACCTCTCAAGCCACCCGTCCAGTCGCCTGACGAATCGTCCCACTACCGGGGCGACCGGACGATTTACCCCACATCAACTCTGGTCTTAAGTACTCCCGGAGCACCCGCCAGATTCCTGGCCACCAAGTCAAAACCCCACCACCGCAGATTGTTGCGCTCAAAAACAGCTCCAGAAAGGAGAAAGGTCATGAATACCGAATCATCCCCCGCCCGCTCGCATCACCACAGCGAACGACCACCAGCACTTCGGGCACCACGACTCTGCACCGCCGACAGGCTCCGGGAGCAGCTCCAGCCCCTGAGGTTTGCCGATCTGTTCGCCGGCATCGGCGGCTTCCACCAGGCCATGCACAACACCGGCTGGACCTGCGTCTTTGCCGCTGAGAACGACCCCTATGCGCGTCGAACCTACGAGGCCAATTACAAGGACATCAGCCCAAAGCTCTTCTCGACAGGAAACTTCGCCGGAGACATCCGCGGGGTTGATCTGGCCGACATGCCAGACTTCGATGTCCTCTGCGCGGGGTTCCCCTGCCAGCCGTTTAGCATCGTCGGTCGACGTCAGGGATTCGAGGACACCCGAGGAACCCTCTTCTTCGACATCGCCCGGATCATCGAGGCCAAACAACCCGGAGCCTTCTTCCTCGAAAACGTTCCAGGACTACTCAGCCATGATAGCGGCGCCACGTTTGCCACCATGCGTTCGGTGATCGAGGAGGACCTCGGCTATTCGTTCCACTACAAGATCGTCCCGGCCTGCGACTTTGGGTTGCCCCAGCTGAGGCCGCGCCTGTTCATGGTTGGTTTCCGGGACCCGGAAACCCGCTTCGATTTTCCCAGCCCCGTGCCGTTGACCCAGACCATGGGCGACATTCTCGGCGGCAGTGTCGAACGGGCCATTGGCCGCACAGTTCTCGTCGGAGGCCGGGGTCACCAACTTGGCCACCGCCGCAACTGGGATGGCTACCTCGTTGACGGCGAGCTGCACCGGCTGACAGTGGCAGAAACAGCCGCCATGCAAGGCTTTCCACCAGATTTCGACTTTCCGGTCTCCGATACACAGGCCATGAAACAACTTGGCAACGCGGTTGCCGTTGCACCCGTGGAAGCTACCGCGCTGGCGCTTGTCAGGGCCATTCGGGAGCGAGAGACCTCAGCCGCAGCTGGCCTCCACCCGATAAGTCCACCGCTTGCCACCACCTCACACACCAAAGTAACCACCATTGAAGGGAACCACTCATGAACACCATCTCTAGCCCCAACTCCACGAAGAAGTACTGCTGCATTCTGGCCGACCCGCCCTGGGATGTTGACCAAAAGGGCAAGCTTGGCGCCGAGCGGCACTACGACCTGTTGACGCTCGAGCGCATCAAGGCCATGCCGGTGGCCGACCTTGCGGCTGATAACAGCTGGTGTTTCCTCTGGGTCACCAATGGCACCCTGCGCGCTGGCTACGACGTGCTGGAAGCGTGGGGATTCACCCCTCGGGTGCCTTTCACCTGGATCAAACCCAAGTTTGGCCTCGGCAACTACCTCCGCCACGCCTCCGAGCACCTCCTGATCGGTACCCGGGGACGGGTGAAACCCAACTACCGTAGTCAGCCGACCTGGATGTTCGCACCTGTGCAGGACCATTCCCATAAACCGGAGGAGTTCTACGCCCCGATGGAGCGGTTGTGTGACGGGCCCAGACTGGAACTGTTCGCCCGCCGACACCAGCCAGGCTGGGACGCCTGGGGAAACGAAATCGACAGCCAAGTCAGCATCCCCGGTTACCCGGTGCCGTCTGACTTCGATGACCAGGACGCCAGCCACTCCGATGGCACCGATGCTGCGGAGGTGCGTCGTGGCGGATAAACCGCAGCCGCGCAGTCCGCTGCGCTGGCTCTTCGACGCCAGCTTGCTGCTGCTAGGGGCCGCCTTGGCGATCAACTGGGCCGTGGGGCTGATCTCCGAAGTCTGGGTCGCCGTCGTTATCGCTCTCGCCATCGCCGCTGTCGTCACCGCACTCATAGTGTGGTGGCGGCACTGGCGGCACCGATGGTGAACATAAGCGCTAGATATGGCGTTCACACTTCGCCAACCGACACTAAAAAATGAGTCAAAATAACCACGCTAAATATCGTCAATCTATCTCTATAAAAGTTAGTTGCGCAGGCGTCAAGTCGGTGTTGTGAAATAAACAATCGGTATTGACACCTTGGTTTGGCAGGAATATAACCAACTCACCGCAAGTCGGCAATCAATTTTCACTATGAAAGGAGAGCGCAATTATGACAAATCGAAAGAATACGCAGAGGAAAGCGCCCCAACCGCGAAACATTCAGGTCCGCAGTGTGCGCCGCAATCCACCAGACATAGACAAACTCTCCCGCGCACTGCTGACACTCGCCATTGAAGCAGCCCAGGCCGAAAAGGAAGCCCAAGCAGAAATTGCCGCAAAGGAGGCCTCCAATGACCAACCATGAAATCGAAGACAATCTCGTCTGGCGCGAGATCGCGTGGCCCCGACCTCTGGCAATGGGAGCCATCGAATCGGTGACTCGACAGGTCGCCTCCTCCCGCCTTCCCGGACAACTTGTCTGGGAAGTGCGGGGACAGGCGGGGAGAGTGAAACACACCGTGGCAACGAACAAGGAACAGGTCCGCAGATTCGGCTACCTTGTGCACCAGCTCATTCCGGGGATATCGCTATCTGACCCGGACACGCGAGAACCGGTCAGCAAAGCGGGATCCTTGCGGTTGGGGCCAGTGGCGCTCCCTGCCAACCTCGACGACTCGGAAACTGTCGTCCGGTCATTGTTGGCCGCCCTGGCTGCGGCCCGGTTCCCTGGTGATCTGGTCGTGCTGCAGATTGTCGTGGGAGACGGGCAAAGTCCCAGATTCTTCAATCCGGGCACCGACACACCAAGGCCCTGGTGGCATTCCCTATCCGGCAGAACAGTGCCAACGCCAACCATGATGCAGTCACGCATGGTTACCAAAGCTGCCGACCACAGCGTCCGAGTGACGATTCGCATCGGCGTAGCCGCAGACACCTCTGCCAAACGGCAAGCTCTGGCTCTTGGCGTACTCGGAGCCATCGGCACCATGGAAGGACCAGGCGTCCACGCGGGCCTGGTCCGCGAATCACCCCACAAGGTCAACGGTGCACAGACGCCATGGTTGCATTGGCCTCTTCGACTAAGTAGTGGCGAACTCGCCACGCTCATTGCCCCACCAGTTGGTTCTGGAGAATTCCCCGGGATAGCTTCACTCCATCCAAAATTGCTATCGGCGGCAGCCTCTGTCGACAGTACCGAGCGCGTCTTTGCCCACGCGATGGCTCCCGGGAAACCGCGACATTTGGGCATTGGAACCTCCGATGCACTCCGCCACTGTGTGTACATCGGGCCCACTGGCAGCGGGAAGTCGACGGCCCTGTTGAACACGATTGTGGCAGATGTCTTGGCGGGGCGTTCGGTCTGCGTGATTGATCCGAAACGGGACCTCATCGACGATGTGCTGGCCCGGATTCCCGAGCAACGCATCAACGATGTGGTTGTGCTCGACGCCAGCGACCAGTACCCAGCCGGGTTTAATCCGCTGGCCAGCAGTGGCCGAAATCCGGATGTTGTGGTCGATGGCATCCTAATGGCGATCAAGGACATCTTCGATGGCATTGGCCCGCGCAGCCAGGACATTCTCCACGCATCGCTCATCACGTTGGTACGAGCCGGTGGGCATACCCTCGCTGACATTCCGCAGTTGCTTAGCGATGCGGCATACCGGCGTCCGCTCACCGCTGCTCAGGCGAACGACCCGGTGTTGTCCGGATTCTGGGCCTGGTACGACGGGCTCCGACCTGAAGCCCAAGCCTCAACCACAGCGCCACTGTTGAACAAGCTGCGCGTCTTCCTGCTCCGTCCCCAACTTCGCCGCGTGCTGGGCCAGGCCGAGCCGGGCTTCAAGGTCAATGACCTCTTTACGAAGTCGCGCATCCTGCTCGTCCCGCTCAACAAGGGCATCGTGGGGGCAGAATCCGCCTCACTGCTTGGATCCCTGCTGGTGGCCGAGTTGTGGCAGTGCATCCAGGCCCGCTCCGAGATGCCAGCAGACCAGCGTCACCCCGTCATCGTCACCGTCGATGAAGTTCAAGATTATGTCCGGATCGGAGATTTGGCAGACGCCCTGGCACAGTCCCGCTCCATGGGAGTCGGCTGGCAACTGGCCCACCAGTTCCGCAAACAGCTGCCCGCATCCATGGTCGCCGCCATCGACAACAACGCCCGCAGCAAAGTGGCCTTCGCACTGGAGATTGACGACGCCAAGGCGATGGCCGCCATGGCACCAAACCTCGGACCCATCGACTTCCAGTCCCTCGGCAAGTTCGAGATCTACTGCAACCTCGTCGCAGGAGGTCAACCCTCCGGCTGGGCATCGGGCAAAACCATGCCGCCACCGACCCGCATCAGCGACCCCGCCCATATCCGCCTCATCAGTCGGCAACGCTACGGGCCACCAGAGGAGCCGCCAAGTGCAGCACCACAACCAGCCACCAAAGCAACCCAATCGCCCCCACCAGTAAGTGTGGGCAGGAAAAGGAGGACTCAACCATGAATAGTTCCGACAAAACAACAACCGCAACCAGCAGCCCGATCAGCGACGGAGGGCATCCAGTCGCCCGTCCGGCCGCTACCCCGACGGACTCCGAACGAGGGCCACTTCCCGCCCCTGATGGACAAGTTCAGCTAGGGACTGATCCTCCCGTTGGGAGGACACCATCGGCGGCGGGCAGCAACTACACCAAGCCACAACGCAGGGCGCTCCTGGCCGAGCTCAGCCCCCGAGACCGAAGCATCCTCCTGGGCCTGTCCGCCCACCGCTATTTGAGCACCGATCAACTCCGCAAGCTGTTCTTCCACGAACACAAAACCCCTCAGGCCGCAGGGCGCGCCACCATTCGAGTCCTCCACAGGCTCTTGGACCACCAGCTCATCATGCGCCTGCAGCGCGGCGTCGGCGGGATCAATGGCGGCTCCAATTCCTTCGTCTGGGCAGTCACCGACCGGGGCGAGAAAGTCATCGGCGATCTCAACGGTGTGGCCGGCAAACGCCGCCGCTACGACCAACCATCAGTCCAGCACTTAGACCATCTGCTTGCGGTGACGGACGCCCGCTTGGCACTCATTGAGGGCGACCGCGCTGGTGACTTCAAGATCATCAAAACCGAGATGGAACCACAGTGCTGGCGAGCCTACCTCAACCGCAACAGCCAACCAGCCCACATCAAACCAGACCTCTACGCCATCACCCAGACGCCCGACTACGAAGACCGCTGGATGATCGAAGTCGACCGCGACACCGAACACCTGCCCGTCATCATCCGCAAATGTTTGGCGGCACAGCTGTACCACGACCGTGGCATCGAACAGGAACGCCATGGCGTCTTTCCACTTACCGTGTGGGTTGTCCCGGATGAGAAGCGCCGTCACAATATCGAGTCCGCCATCGAAAGGACGGTAGACCTGAGCAGCGAGCTATTCCGCGTCGTCGAATTGAAAGATCTATCGGCCCTCATTGCCAGGGGCGGTGCCCCGGTCAAACACGAAGAAGGAGGGCGCGAGTAATGGAACGATACGAGCAGATCCGCCCACCACAGTCCGATCCAGAACGGCTCAACCTACCATCCGACACGCCTCTGATCTACGTCACCTCAGTGGCAGACTACGCCGACAATGCACGCCACTCAGCTTGGATCCGAGCTGACCGATCTGCAGACGAAGTCCGCGAGAAAATCGCCGAACTCCTGGCTGCCTCGCCCGACCGGAAATCCGCTGAGCCGGGAGTTCCTGCTTGGTTCATTGAAGATAGCCGAGGGTTCTACGACCTCGGTCGACACCTGAGCGCAGACCTGGATGAAATCACTGACGCAGGACGCGGCATCGTACTGTACGGCGAAGCCTTCGCGGCCTTCGCGATGGCACACCCCGGGCCCAAAGTCCTCGAGGAATTCGTGGACAGCTACCAGGCAATGTATATCAACGCAGAAGTCTGCATCGACGCGTTCCTGGACGATATGGGATGGCAACAAGCCTTTGATGAATTCGTCACGGAACAAGGCATCGAAGGACTTGTCTCCTTCGACCGGCAGGCAATTTGGGACTCATACACCCGTTCTTACGAAGTCCTCGAAACGAGGGAAGGTGTCATTTATGTATTCAGTCAATAGCACCAATTCGACATTTCGCGAATGGGCACCAGATAAACGATGCGGAATTTACATTCTCCGACTCTTCTCTAACGAAGGACGGTATCATGTTAACACCTTAAATGGAGGACCAAATTGAATAATATAGATTCCACAAATACATTTACACGACAAGGCACGCCAAATTCCATATTGCCAGGCATTGGCCCTTCGGCGACCGATCCCTTGATCGACAGCCTCATGCCCAAGAAGGCGGTTTCGTACGTCCGCGTCTCGACCAAGCGGCAAGCATCAAAAGGTGGGCAGGAGGAAGGATTCTCCATCCCCGCCCAACGTGAGGCCAATAAGCACAAGGCCCAGTCGATGGGTGCCCTGATCGTCAAGGAGTTCGTCGACCGCGGCGAATCAGCCCGCTCAGCCAATCGGCCAGAACTCCAAAAAATGCTCGCATACGTCCGCGAAAACCAAGTGGACTACGTCATCGTTCACAAGATCGACCGGCTGGCCCGCAACAGGGCCGACGACGTCGAAATCAGCCAATCCCTGCTCGATGCCAGGACTACTCTTGTCTCCACCACGGAAAGTATCGATCAAACCCCCTCCGGCATGCTCCTGCACGGAATCATGTCCTCGATCGCCGAGTTCTACTCCCGCAACCTTGCCAACGAAGTCATCAAGGGTCTCAACCAAAAGGTGAAGAGCGGCGGAACCACTGGTCGGGCTCCACTGGGCTACAACAACGTCACCCTTCGCGGCGCTGACGGGAAAGAGCAGCGCACGGTCGAAGTCGACCCACTACGCGGCCCACTCATGAAACGGGCCTTTGAACTCTATGCCAAGGGCGACTGGACGATAGAAGCCCTCGCCGGGCATCTATCCGCCATGGGACTGACAACGAGGGCTTCCGCCAATATTCCGTCCAAGCCCATCAACGAGACCAGTCTGCACCGGCTTCTCGGCAGCACCTACTACATGGGTATCGTCAGCCTCAACGGCGTCCGATACCCCGGCCAACACCAAGCCCTCGTCGACGAGCCCATCTGGTATCAGGTGCAGGGCATCATGGCCTCCCACCGCAACGGTGAACGCACCCGCAAACATCCCCACTACCTCAAGGGAACCGTCTATTGCGGCACATGCGGCAGCCGACTCATTATCCTCATGGCCAAAGCCCGCTCAGGAGACTGCTACCCCTACTTCGTCTGCTCGGCGCGTCACAACAAGCGCAACGACTGCCTCCAACGCGCAACACCCATTGACGCCCTCGAAAAGAAGATTGCCACCGAATACTCCCACAGTTTCATCACACCAGAAAGACGGCAGCTGCTCGCCACCTCGATGTCAGAGAGCATGAGTGACATGCGCCGCCATGCCGATGAGCAACAGCGCGCCCTCGGCCTGAGTGTCGAAAAACTCGAACGGCAACGCCTGAAAATCCTTGAGGCGCACTACAACGACGCCATCTCCCCCGAGCTATTCAAACAAGAACAACACCGCATTGAATCCGAACTGCTCGGCGTCCGGCAAGAATTACAGCAAGCGACCGTCACCATTACGGATGTCGAGGACAGGTTGGAAGCAGCAATGCTGCTCGTGGCCAACGCAGCCAAAACCTACCTCGGAGCACCAGACCACATCAAGAAGCAACTCAACCAAGCAATTTTCACGCACATCTACGTGAATCCAGATGGGGAGATCTCGGTGGACTTGGCGGAACCATTCGCATCCCTCCGATCCGCCGCCCAGCTGCAACTACCGCTGCAAGACTCAGAACCCCAGTCGAATCAGGCTGGCGCGGCACAAACTCTCGAAACAACAAAAGAGCCCGCCCTTTCGGGCGGACTCTCTCGTTTATTCACAAACTTGGGTCAATCACTAAGCCAAACCAAGGGACTTTTTCAGCCCATAGGTTTTAGTAACAGACTCTTGGTTGCGGGGACAGGATTTGAACCTGTGACCTCCGGGTTATGAGCCCGGCGAGCTACCGAACTGCTCCACCCCGCGTTGCGTCCTCAACAGTACAGGTGTTTGGGCGAAACACCAACTCGAGTGGCTCCCCGGGCACATAATGCCGCCGTTGGGAGCCGCATAAGTGCGGTTTGGCGGCATACTGGCGGTTCTCCGGCTCATGTGCGGTTCCTGTACCGCCCACAAGCCGGGGAACCGCAGTCATGGCCCAGGGCAGCCGATTTAGCGGTGCTTGAACTCGGCCGGGCGCTTCTCGGAGAACGCGGCCATGCCTTCCTTTTGGTCCTCCGTGGCGAAGCAGGCATAGATGGCCCGTCGTTCGCGGACCACACCTTCGGCGAGGGTGGTCTCGAAAGCGGCGTTGACGGCTTCCTTGGCGATCATGGCCACCGGCTTGGACATGCCTGCGATGACGGCCGCCGTGGCCAGCGCGTCCTCCAGCAGCAAGTCCACGGGCACCACCCGGGCCACTAGGCCTGCCTGTTCGGCCTCCACCGCACCCATGACACGGCCGGTCAGCACCATTTCCATGGCTTTAGCCTTGCCGATGGCGCGCGTGAGTCGCTGCGAGCCGCCCATGCCGGGGATCACGCCCAACTTGATTTCGGGTTGGCCAAATTTGGCGTTGTCCGCCGCGATGATGAAATCGGCAATCATGGCCAGCTCGCAGCCACCCCCCAGGGCATGGCCCGCCACGGCGGCAATCATGGGCGTCCTGACCCGTGCCAGCTCATCCCATACGGAAAACCAGTGGGACATGTACATCTCCACGGAGGACTTGTGGGCCATCTCCTTGATGTCCGCCCCGGCGGCAAAGGCCCGGGAGGAACCCGTGATGACCATGGCACCAATGCCGGGATCGGCGTCGAACGCACGGGCGGCGGCTAGGATCTCGTGGCCCATGGCGTCGCTCAGGGCATTCAGCGCCTCGGGCCGGTTGAGTGTTATCAACCCCACCCGGCCGTGTTGTTCGGTCAGGATCAAGGAGTGCTGGCTCATGGTGGGGAGGTTCCGTTCAGTTCATGTGGTTTGAAAAGTCAATGGTGTTTGCGGACGTCAGTCGTCGCCGTCGGCCCCGGAGGCGTCCCTGATGGCGTTGATGATGCCGGAAAAGTCCGTTCCTTCCCCGCCGCCCAGGGCGAATTCGCGGTAGATTTCCTCGGCAGCCCTGCCCAGCACGGCGTCCACTCCCGTGGCGTTGAGCGCCTCCACGGCCAGGCCCAGGTCCTTCGCCATGAGGGCTCCAGCAAAACCGGGCTGGTAGTTGCGGTTGGCGGGGCTTGTTGGGACGGGGCCGGGGACGGGACAGTTGGTGGTCAACGACCAGCACTGGCCGGAGGCGTTGGCCGCAACATCGAACAACGCTTGGTGGCTCAGGCCCAGCTTTTCGCCCAGCACAAAGGCTTCACTCACAGCGATCATGGACACGCCCAGGATCATGTTGTTGCACACCTTGGCCGCCTGGCCGGCGCCGGGTCCGCCGCACAGCACAATGAGCCTGCCCATCACCTCAAGGATGGGGCCGGCGGCCTCGAAGTCCTCCTCGGATCCGCCCACCATGAACGTCAGGGTCCCAGCTTCGGCCCCCACAACCCCGCCGGACACCGGCGCATCCAAGCCCCGGTGCCCGCTGGCCACCACCATCTCATGGGCCGTGCGGGCGTCCTCCACCGAGATCGTGGAGCATTCCAAAAACAACGCCCCGGGCTTGGCGGCCGCCAGCAAGCCACCGCCGGGTCCCTCGCCCTCGAAAGCTGCGAACACATGCCTGCCGGCGGGCAGCATGGTAATGATGACATCGGCCCCCAACGCCGCTGCCGAAGCAGAAGCTGCCACCACGACGCCGGCCGTGTGCGCCGCAGCAAGGGCCGCCGGCACCACATCAAAGCCAGTCACCGAATAACCGGCCGACACCAAATTTGCTGCCATGGGCCCGCCCATGTGGCCCAGCCCAATGAAGGCAACCTTGGTTTCACGACTCGCCGTTGAATCCTCGTTCATGGTTGTTTCCTTTCGTGTCATCCCTGCCGAACAATCAGCTCAATTCCGAAAACTACTATGGCGCCAGCAAACCGAGTTCCCGTTCACCCAAACTGGCAAATGCCTCCGCCACAACCTCCTGCGGGACATCCGCCAGGGCTGCCGGGGCCCACGCCGGGTTCCTGTCCTTGTCCACCACCTGCGCCCGAATGCCCTCGGCAAAATCCGGCCAGCGGAGCGCCCGCAGCGACGTCCTGAATTCCTGGTTCAATACTTCCTCCAGGGACCCCAGGGAGCGTGACCGCCGCAGCGCTGCCAAAGTGACGCTCACGGCCGTGGGCGACTTCGCAGCAATCGAAGCAGCCGCCGCATCAGCCGCCGGATCACCCACGCGAGCCAGCCGCGCAAGGATGGTCTCCACACGGTCCGGGGCATACGCCTCATCAATCCACCACCGCTGCTGCGCCAGGGCGGACTCCGGTGCCACCTGGCCCCAGCGGGCGACGGCGGAGCTTGCGTTACGCTCGGCCAGCTCGGCCACCAGGGTGGGCAGTGCGGCAGATTCAACAAAATGGCTGGCCAGGCCCAGGAGAAGCGCATCGGCGCCACTGACCATGGACCCTGTCAGCGCCGCATGGGTGCCCAGCTCGCCGGGGGCGTGGGAGAGCAGGTAAGTGCCGCCCACATCGGGGACAAATCCGATTCCTGTCTCCGGCATGCCAATCCGGGAACGCTCGGTCACAATCCGGTGCGATGCGTGGGCCGAGATTCCCACACCCCCGCCCAGCACCACCCCGTCCATGAACGTCACAATGGGTTTTGGGTAGCGTTTGATGCGGGCGTTGAGGTGGTATTCATCGCGCCAGAACGATTCACTGGTGTCCCCACCGGTCCGGGCATCATGGTAGATGGACACTATGTCCCCGCCGGCACACAACCCCCGCTCACCGGCGCCGGAGATGAGAACTGTTGAAACGGCGTCGTCCGCCTCCCACTCATCCAGACACTGGGCAAGGGTGGCAATCATGGCCGGATTGAGCGCATTCATGGCCTCGGGGCGGTTGAGGATCAGGTGCCCCAGCTGGCCGTTTTGCTGATGTAGAACGTCGTTGTGCTCCATGTACCTATCCTGCACTGCTCAGCGCTCCACGGCCAGACGGCCCACGATCAGCCGCATGATTTCATTGCTGCCCTCGAGGATCTGGTGAACCCGCAGGTCCCTGACAAGCTTCTCCAAGCCGTACTCGCTCAGATAGCCGTACCCGCCGTGGAGCTGCAGGGCCTGGTTCGCCACCTGGAAGCCGGCATCCGTGGCCACCAATTTAGCCATGGCGCACAGCTTGACGGTGTCCGGCGCGCCGGTGTCCAGGGCGTCGGCGGCCCGCATGAGCATGGTGCGGGAGACCTCCAGATCGGTGTCCATCTGGGCAATTTCAAAGAGCAGGTGCTGCTTTTCAATGAGCGGGCCGCCAAACGCCTGCCGGTCCTTCAAATAGGCGATCGACTTCTCCAGCGCCGCCCGGCCGCCGCCCAGAGAGCACGCCCCAATGTTGACCCGTCCGCCGTTGAGCCCCTTCATGGCGATGCCGAAACCGTCACCCTCGGCGCCCAGCCTGTTCGCCACGGGAATCCGCACATCCTTGAACACCACCTGGCGCGTGGGTTGCGCCCGCCAGCCCATCTTCTTTTCATTGGCCCCGAAGGACAGACCGGGTGCGTCATGGGGAACCACGACGGCGGTGATCCCGCGGCTGCCCAAATCCGCCGTGCGGACCATGACCAGGTACCACGAGGCAGCCCCGGCCCCCGAGATGAACTGTTTGGTGCCGTTGAGAACGTAGTGGTCGCCGTCGAGCACGGCAGAGGTGGTGATGGCGGCGGCATCGGAACCAACCCCCGGCTCGGACAAGCAGTAGCTGGTTAGCTCGGTCATGGCGGTGATGCCCGGCAGCCAGGTGGCCCGCTGGGTGTCATTGCCGAAGGCGTCGATCATCCACGCCACCATGTTGTGGATGGAGATGTAGGCGGCGATGGTGGGGTCCACGGCGGCCAGCTCTTCGAAGATCAGCACGGCGTCGGCCCGGCTTAGCGCCGATCCCCCGTGCTCCTCCCCCACATAAATCCCGCCCATGCCCAAGGAACCGGCCTCCGCCAGCACATCCACGGGGAAGTGTTTGTTTTCATCCCACTCGGCGGTGTGTGGGGCCAGGGCCGTGGCGGCAAAATCGCGCACCATTTCCACCACCGCCTCTTGATCGGACGTGAGCTGGTACATGGAGCCTCCTGATGCGTTGCCCCGGTGGGGGTTTGGCTTATTTGGTGACCTTGCCCATCAAGGATGCGATGGGGCGAAGGAATAGTGGGCGTGCGGCAAACCAGGCGCCGGCCATGACCAGCAGGGACAGTGCAAAGATGCCAAAGCCCCACCAATTCACAACGTCGCTGGAGGTGTACATGTGGTTCAGGTTGCGCAGGGCTCCCGTGGCCAAAACGAGGGTGACGTGAACAATGATGAACGCCACAAAGTAGAGCATGACGGGGAAGTGGATGGCCCGTGCCGCCTGGATGGGGTAGATCTTGTTCAGGGTACGGGCGTTCTTGGGCCACGCCCCTGACATGCGGATCCCGGTGGCGATGGCCAACGGGGCGGCAATGAAGACTGTGACGAAGTAGGCCAGCAGCTGAAGGGCGTTGTAGTTGACCCAGCCATGCTCGGTGGGCCAGTCCAGCGACATGTACTGCAGTGCAGCGGACAGGGCGTTGGGGAAGATGTCCCAGCTGGTGGGCACAATGCGCATCCACTGGCCCGTGGCAAACAGCACCACAATGAAGATGAAGCCGTTGAGCACCCAGAGCGCATCCAGTGTCAGGTGGAACCACAAGTCGAGGCTAATTTTGGTGGGTGCGTTCTTGGTCTTGATCAGGCCCTTATTGTTGCGCACCCAGTGGGCTGCCGGACGCTTGCTGGTGCGGACCTGCCAGCCTGAGCGGATAATCAGCAGCAGGAAGAACATGTTCAAGAAGTGCTGCCAGCCCAGCCATGCCGGGATGCCCACGGGTGCTGTTTCAGGCAAGGTGGACTGCCCCGGATAGGTGGTCATGAAATTTTTCACGCCATCCATGCCAGTCAACCAGCGAGCAGCCAACACCACCACCAGCAGGGCCAGCACCAAACCGGCAGCCACCACGGCAACCTTGGCCCACAGGCTCAGGGCCTTCCACCGTGCCGCGATGCCGGGGGCCTGCTTATTGATGGGTGTCGACATGGTCTAAAAAACCTCTTTCAAGAACTTCCAAGGGACCACCACCTCTGGGGCGGTTTCACTATCCTGCGTTTGCAACAGTCTCTATTTGTAACAGGTGAAGGGAATGATGTTGCTATTGGCTGTAATAGAAGATCCAGCCAGATGCGGCCAATTCCCAGAGTACTAGGGAGTACTAGTATTTACTAGGTATCCCAAGTAAATTGTTGTGAAGGCTGATTGTGGCCGCCCCTGCACCTGTTCCACTAGCCCGAAAGGACCCCGTGTCCCCCGCCTCCCCGCTGCCCATGGATCCCATTGCCGAAGCCAAGCGCCAATGGATTGCCCACGGCTGGGCGGACGCGGCCGACGCCATGGCAGCCTTTTCCTCCGTGATGCGGGCCCACCAGATCATGTACAGCCGGGTTGATTCCGTGCTGAAGCCGCTGGGCCTTTCCTACGCCCGGTTGGAGTTGCTGCGCCTGCTGTCCTTCACGCGCGACGGCGCCCTGCCGATGGCAAGTGCCAGCGCCCGGCTCCAGGTCCATCCAACATCCGTGACAAGTGTTGTGGACCGGCTGGAAAAGGACCTGCTGGTGCGGCGCGAGGCCCATCCCACCGACGGCCGGGCAACCTTGGTGGTGCTGACAGAGGCCGGCCGGACGCGGGTGGAGGAGGCAACTGCAGCGCTGAATACGGAAGTTTTTACCCAGCCGGGGATACCGCAGGACGAGCTGGTGCAGATGACACAAATTCTGGCCCGCTTCCGCCAGGTCTCCGGGGACTTCACGGACCCACCCCAATACCCAGACCCCCTCTAGACGCTCTCGCAGCAATGGCTGATTTTTTCGCAACGCTATCGCACTCAACGGCATTGCGGCCGTGGCGTGTGCGAGAGCGTCGGGCAAAAACACACCATTGCTGCGAGAGGATCGAGGAGAAAATGACCATTGCTGCGAGAGCGTCTGAAGGGTTGGGGCGGGAGCCTATTTCATGGCTGGGGCGCCACGGGAGACTTCTATGTCCACCACCATCCCCTGAGCACTCAAATACACCAGGTGGCTGGCGGTTTCGGCGAGCGCCAGGCGGAGGGTGAACCCGCGCAGCGACTCAAATCCGCGTGACCAGCTCAGCTGCTTGGACACATCCCAGACCGTCGCCGCAGTTCCTGCTTCCAGCACGGCAATGACGTCGCCGGTCCTGGCCAGTGTGTGCTGGTGCAGCTCGGCCACGCGCTCCGGCAAGCCACGGAAGCGGTACTCGTGGGCTGGCAGGACTTCCATCTCCGCCCCCACAGCCATGACCCCCAAGGACTTGAGGTAGTCGGCCAGCGGATTTGCATGAATTTGGGCCTCGAGGGAAACATGCGGGGTGATACGCGGCAGCACATGGTCCCCCGTGAGGATGAGCTGATTGGCCTCATCCACGAGGCAAATATGTCCGGGTGTGTGGCCTGGGGTGGCCAGCACGCGAACGCTCAGCCCGGCGATGGGCAGCAGCTCCCCGTCAGCCAGGCGTCGCTGCGGCTCCTGGACACTGATCAGCTGAGCCCAGGAACGGGTGTTAAACGTAACCTCATTGAGGAATTTCGCTGGCACTCCCCACGCCGCAAACTGCACCCTGTCCGCGGCCACAAACTGTTGCGGGTCACCCCGCCACTGCACAGCCAGGGGCTCATCCGCGCCTAGGGCCACCCAGGCTCCGGAGGCGGCCCGCAACCGTGCGGCCATGCCCAGATGGTCGGGGTGGAAGTGGGTGACGACTATCCCCGTGATGTCCGCTGGCTGCAGGCCCGCAACTGCCAGCCCCGCCGTGAGATCGTCCCAACCCTCATCCGAATCCCAGCCCGGGTCCACCAAGGCTGCCTCGCCGCGGCCCAGCAGCAAATAGGCCAGGGTGTAGCGCATGGGGTTGCCAATGAACGGCACGGGAATGGACCAGACACCAGGGCGCACCTCCTCCACCGGCGGCAGCACCTTGTTTTTCCAGGCCTTGAACTGTTCCTGCCCTGTAACGGTGATCATCGTGTCCTCCACGAACTGAGAATTGTTGCAACGTCGCTGTCACCGCTTGGCACCGTCGCCGCGGCCGGTGTGCGGGAAAACCGGGGTGCGGGCGCGGCCACCACGTGCTGGCCCGCCCCGGACAGGGTGCCTCGGGCGGACAGGTGCGCATTGTGGGCCGCTTCCGCGTAGCTCAACACGGGTGTCACGCAGGCGTCCACGTGGTCAAAGATCGTGGCCCATTCGTCCCGGGTCCGGCTGGCAAACGCTTCCCCAAGAATCGTTGCCAGCTCTGGCCACTGTGCGGGGTCATCCCTGTCCGGCAGATCCGCAGCCAGCAGGCTTAGGCCCTCCAGAACGAGTTCATAAAACGCCGGTTCGACGGCGCCCACGGCCACGTGCCCGCCGTCGGCACATGCGTAACTCCGGTAAAACGGGGCTCCCCCGTCCAGCAGATTGGAGTGCCGCTCATCCCTCCATAGGTTGACCGAGCGCAGCTCCAAAATGATCTGTGAGAGCACACTGACTCCGTCCACCATGGCGGCGTCCACCACTTGGCCCAGGCCGGAGCGCTCGCGTTCCCACAAGGCTGCCAGAATGCCTGTGAGGACAAACATGGAACCGCCACCAAAATCTCCCACCAGGTTCAGCGGCGGCATGGGCAGCTCCGACGGCCCCATGGCATGCAGGGCACCCGTCAGCGCGATGTAGTTGATGTCATGCCCGGCCCGCTGGGCCAGCGGGCCGTCCTGCCCCCACCCCGTCATGCGGGCATAGATCAGCCTCGGGTTCAGCGCTTGGCACTCCGCAGGACCCAGCCCCAGCCGCTCCGTGGTGCCGGGCCGGAACCCCTCGAGGAGAACATCCGCCTCGGCCACCAGCTCCCGCACGCCGGCCAGTTGGGCCGGATCCTTCAGATTGGCCCGCACCGTGGTGCGGCCTCGCTGGAGGTGCGTGTCCGTGCTGTACCCTCCAACAGGAGGCGCCGGACCCACCACACGAACCACCCGCGCCCCGAGGTCCGTCAACATCATGGCAGCGTGCGGTGCCGGACCCAGGGCGGACAACTCCACCACCTTCAAACCCTGCAAGGGGCCACCCACCCGCAACCCCTAACCCCGTGCCGCGGCGAAGTTGTCACGCAGGGTGCGTTTGAGGATTTTGCCCGCCCCGGACATGGGCAGCGCCTGCGGGAATTCAAAGCTGCGCGGCACCTTGTACCCGGCAATGTGCTCCTTACAGAATTCCGCCAGCTCCGCCTCGGTTGCTGTGTGGCTGGCGGCGAACACCACCACGGCATGGACGCGCTCGCCGAAGTTGTCATCCGGTACCC
Source organism: Arthrobacter sp. HLT1-20 (assembly GCF_054510895.1). Taxonomy (NCBI): domain Bacteria; kingdom Bacillati; phylum Actinomycetota; class Actinomycetes; order Micrococcales; family Micrococcaceae; genus Arthrobacter; species Arthrobacter sp. HLT1-20. Next base: position 35,534 of record NZ_JBTNDR010000036.1, read on the forward strand.
CAATCACGGCTGAGGACGCCACTGCGGGGTGCTTGCTCAGGGCATTTTCCACCTCGGCGGAGTACACGTTCTCCCCGCCCGTGATAATCATGTCCTTGAGCCGGTCCACCACGTAGACAAAGCCTTCGGCATCCACATAGCCCAGATCACCCGTATGCAGCCACCCGCCGCGAAGTGCCTCGGCGCTTTGCTCGGGCTTGTTCCAATAGCCCTGCATGACATGGGCTCCCTTGCAGCAAATCTCACCAACGTCTCCGGCAAGGACTTCCCTGCCGTCAAGGTCCAAGATGGCCACCTGGCTGTGCGGGGCCGCCCGGCCGCCCGAACGCATGTAACCACCATGATGATCGTCCGGCAGCAGGAGTGTGATGACCGGGGACGCTTCGGTTTGGCCGTAGGCCTGGGTCAGCCGGAGCCCGGGGAAGCGTTCCATGGTGCGGATCAGCACGCCATCGGAGATCGAGGAGCCGCCGTAGAGCATGCGTGCCATGGAAGAAAGGTCGTAGTTCTCTGCCTCCGGATGGTCTACAAGAATCTGGATCATGGTGGGAACCAACAGGACATCCGTGGGCCGGTGCTGGGCAATGGCAGTCAGCACAGAGATGGGTTCAAAGAACGGCACCATGACGTGGGTGCCGCCCAGGATGGTCAGCCCGCACCACGCGGCAAGATCGGCAAGGTGGAACATGGGTGCTGCGTGCAGCAGCACGGCACCGGCTTGCAATAATTCGCCGGTGGCAACAGTGCCCAGGCCCGAGGCGATGAAGTTGCTGTGGCTCAGCATGACGCCCTTGGGAAATCCAGTGGTGCCGCCCGTGTAAAAGATACCGGCCAGGTCATCGCCGCCCCTGTAGGCGTCTTCCACGGGCTCACTGCCGGCCACTAGGTCCTCGTAGGAGTGCATGCCCTCGGGGGTGGGGCCGTCGCCGCAATGGATCAAGGTTGTCAGCCCGGGAGCTTTTTCCACCAGGGCGGCGGCCATGGGGACAAAGGCGTCGTCGATGAGCAAAACGTGTGTCTCGGAGTCCGTGAGCGAGTAGGCGATCTCCGCGGGGCTCCACCGGATGTTGACCGGGTTCACGGCGCCGCCTGCCCACGGGACGGCCAGCAGGTATTCGGCGAACCTGTCACTGTTCAGGGACAGCATGGCCACCCTGTCCCCGGGGCCCACGCCGAGCTGCCGCAAGGCACCGGCAAAGCGGGCAATCCTGTCCGCGTGGTCGGCGTAGCTGCGCACCCGGTCCTTGAAGATGGTGGCTGTGGCTTGCGGGTTTGCCTGCAGTGAACGGTGCAGTCCTTGGGTCAGGTACACGGTGGCTCCTCTTAGTAAAAAATCGACAGTGACTTCTCAAGCAGGATGTAGTTGTTGAAACTTACTTGCCGTGGAACACGCCCGGCCGGCGCTCCCCCAACGCGGCCACGGCCTCCAGCAGGTCCTCGCTGTGCAGGAATGCCGAGTTCCACAACGCCACATGGCGCAGTCCGCGGGCCACATTTTCTTCTCGGTCCTCGTTCAGCACGGCCTTGGTGCCGGCCACCGCCAGAGGCGAATTTGCGGCAATCTCCCCCGCCATGGCCAGGGCGGCCGCCATCAACGTTTCACGATCCGGGTACACGTCATTGACCAGGCCAATCTTCTCCGCCCGCTGCGCCGGCACGTCCTTGCCGGTCAGTGCCAGCTCGCGCAGGGCTCCCTCGCCAATGATGCCGCGCAATCTCTGCAGGCTTCCGACGTCGGCCACGATCGCCAGCCGAGTCTCCCGGACACTGAACGTGGCATCCTGGCAGGCCAGCCGGATGTCGGCGGCGCTGATGAGGTCCACTCCGCCGCCAATGCACCAGCCGTGGACGGCAGCAATGACAGGCTTGCTGCAGCGGGCCACGGCCGTGACGCCGTCCTGCAGTGCCGTGATGACACCTAGCAGTTCGGTGCGCTGGGCCGCCTGCGCGGTGGCGCCGGGCCCCAGCTTGCCCAACCAGCGGCCCAGCACTTCCTGCACATCCAAGCCAGTGCTGAAATTGCTGCCGGCCCCTGCGAGCACCACGGCCCGCACGGTGTCATCGGCGTCGAGGGCGGCAAAAACCTGGGGCAGCTCGGCCCAAAAAGCCAACCCCATCATGTTTCCGCGCCCGGGCCCTGTCAGGTGTACGACGGCGACGCCCGGCGTGGGTGCCTGCTCCACCGTGAACGCGGTCCAGGGTTGGGTAAAGGCTGTGCCTGACGTCTGCACCATCAGTAGCTCTCTCCCTTTTCGGCTTTTGCCACCAGCGAGGCTGGCGGGCGGAAGTGTTCGCCATAGCTGGCCGCCAGCTCATGGGCCCGGGCCACAAAACCTGCCAAGCCGCCGCTGTACCCGTTCATGTACTGGAGCACCCCGCCGGTCCAAGCCGGGAAGCCGATGCCAAGGATGGAGCCAATGTTGGCGTCCTCAACGCTGCGCAGCACCCCCTCATCTAGGCACTTGACGGTTTCGAGCGACTCGGCAAAAAGCATGCGCTCCTTCATATCCTCGAAGGGAATCTCAGCGGTGCCGCCGTAGTTCTCCTGCAGGCCCTCCCAGAGTCCTGTGCGGTGCCCGTCGGTGTAGTTGTAGAAACCTGCGCCGCCCAGTTTGCCCTTGCGGCCAAAGGTGTCCAGCATGGTGGCGATGACGTCGTAGCCGGCGTGGTGCTGGTACTTTTGCACGCCGTCGTCGGCTTCCAGGCCTGCCTTGGTTTCCTTCTGGATCTTGGCCAACAGCGAAAGGTTCAGCTCGTCGGCCAGCTGCAGCGGGGCCGCGGGGTAGCCGGCCTGCAGCCCGGCTTGCTCAATGGATGGGGCGGCGATGCCCTCGCCCAGCATGGCGATGGCCTCGTTCATGAACGTGCCGATGACGCGGCTGGTGAAGAAGCCGCGGCTGTCGTTGACAACAATGGGGGTCTTGCGGATCTGCACGGCGATGTCGAAGGCCTTGGCCAGGGTCTCATCCGAGGTGTTGGCCCCGGCGATGATTTCCAGCAGCGGCATCTTGTCCACGGGAGAGAAGAAGTGCAGGCCAATGAAGTTCTCCTGCGCACGCACCCCTTCTGCGAGCGCAGTGATGGGCAGGGTTGAGGTGTTGGAACCAAGCACCGCACCCGCCCCCACAATGTCCTGAATCTCCTGGAAGGCCTCTTGTTTAACAGCAACGTTTTCAAACACTGCCTCAATCACCAGGTCACAACCGGCCAGATCTTCCGGCTCGGCGGTGGGTGTGATTTTGGCCAGCAACGCATCTGCTTGTTCCTGGGTTTGTTGGCCCCTGGCCACCGCTTTGTCCGTGAGGGTCTTGGAGTAGCTCTTGCCACGCTCCGCCGCCTCGGGGGACACATCCTTGAGCATCACCTCCATGCCGCCGCGGGCGCACACATAAGCGATACCCGCGCCCATCATGCCGGCGCCCAGCACGGCGACCTTCTTGGCCGTGTGCTTCGGGTAGCCGGCCGGGCGGCTGCCGCCGGCGCTGATGTGGCCCATGTCGAAGAAGAACGCCTTGATTATGTTGGTGGAGACCTGCCCCGTCACCAACTCCACAAAGTAACGCGACTCAATCTCCAGTGCCGTGTCAAAGTCCACCTGGGTACTTTCGACGGCGGCGGCCAGGATGGCGCGCGGCGCCGGGTAGTTGGCACCCTTGAGTTGCTTGCGCAGATTGGCGGGGTAGGCGGGCAGATTTGTTGCGAAGGCAGGAGTGCTGGGGGTGCCGCCGGGGATCCTGTACTTGGGCGCGTCCCAGGGCTGCACGGCTTCCGGGTTGGCCTTGATCCAGGCCTTGGCGGCAGGGATGAGCTCCTCCACCGTGCCGACCACCTGGTGTACCAGGCCCACCTCAAGTGCCTTGGACGGCTTGTACTTCTGCCCCTGCAGGAGCACCTTCATGGTGGCGTCGGCAACTCCCATCAGGCGCACGGTGCGGACAATGCCGCCACCACCTGGCAGCAGGCCCAGCGTCACCTCCGGCAGGCCCAGCACTGAGCCCTTGGTGTCGGCGGAAATCCTGTGGTGGGCGGCCAGCGCAATCTCCAACCCGCCACCCATGGCGGCACCGTTGATGGCGGCAACAACAGGCTTGCCAAGGGTTTCCAGGATGCGCAGCTGGGACTTGATCTGCTGGCCCAGTGTAAAGATCTTTTCGGCATCGTCAGGGGTGGCTGCCACTAGGTCCTTCAACTCACCGCCGGCGAAGAACGTCTTTTTGGCCGAGGTCAGAATGACGCCACTGATGGTGTCTTTCTCGGCCGCGAGGCGATCCACCACCGCCTGCATGGAGGAGGTGTAGTCGGCATTCATGGTGTTGGCCGACTGGTGGGGATCATCCATGGTGAGGATGACAACGCCGTCCGTGTCCTGCTCCCAACGAATGGTGTTCGTGAACTGGTTCATTGCTTAGACCCTCTCGATCAACGTTGCCACACCCATGCCGCCGCCAATGCACAAGGTGATGACAGCCCTGTGCTTGCCGGTGCGTTCCAATTCATCCAACACGGTGCCTAGAATCATGGCACCCGTGGCGCCCAGCGGGTGGCCCATGGCGATGGCACCTCCATTGACGTTGAGCTTCGCATCCGGAATGCCAAGATCCTTTTGGTACTTCAGCACCACTGAGGCGAAGGCCTCATTGATCTCAAACAAGTCGATGTCCGCCACGCCCAGACCAGCCTTTGCCAACAGTTTCTGGGTTGCCGGTGTGGGGCCCGTGAGCATGATGGTGGGATCGGCACCCGAGGTGGCCGTGGCTACAATCCGTGCCCGCGGCGTCAATCCCAACGCCTCGCCAACCTCGGCGCTGCCCAGCAAAACCAAGGCCGCGCCGTCGACAATCCCGGAAGAATTGGCCGCCGTATGGACGTGGTCAATCGTCTCCACGGCATGGAATTTTTGCAGTGCGACGGCGTCAAAGCCGCCAGCCTCGCCCATGACGGCGAAGGCGGGGCGCAAGCCGGCCTGGGACGCGGGCGTGGAGTCCGGGCGCATGTGCTCATCGACGGCCAGGACCACCAGGCCGTTCTGGTCCTTCACCGGGATCACCGAATTGGCGAAGCGGCCCTGCGCCCAGGCCTGTGCGGCGAGTTGCTGCGAGCGCACTGCGTAGGCGTCGACGTCCTCGCGGCTGAAGCCTTCCAGGGTGGCAATCAGGTCGGCGCCAATACCCTGCGGCACAAAGTAGGAGTCGTAGTTGGTGGCCGGATCCATGGCCCAGGCACCGCCGTCGGACCCAATGGGCACGCGGGACATGGATTCCACCCCTCCGGCGATGATGAGCTGGTCCCAGCCCGAACGCACCTTCTGCGCTGCCATGTTAACCGCTTCCAGGCCCGAGGCGCAGAACCGGTTGATCTGCACGCCACCTACCGTGTCCGGCAATCCGGCGGCGATGACTGCCGTGCGGGCGATGACGGCGCCTTGGTCGCCCACGGGTGAGACAACACCGAGGATCAAGTCATCAACAAGCGTTTCGTCAAGGCCCGGATGCCGTTCTCGCAGGGCGTTGATCAGGCCCACCACCAAATCGATGGGCTTGGTGCCGTGCAGGGCGCCCTTTTTGCCGCGGCCGCGCGGGGTGCGGATGGCATCGAAGATGAATGCTTCGGGTTGTTCGCTCACGTGAGCTTTCCTTCCATTGACGTCCCCGCCCCTGGGGAAGGGCGGTGGCAGAACTTGACTTGTAGGAACTGGGTGGGCCCCACACCGCGAGGGTCCCGCCTCGAGCTTGCGAGAGGTGGGAGCGGTGAGGTGGGCCCCACACCGCGAGGGTCCCGCCTCGAGCTTGCGAGAGGTGGGAGCGG
>NZ_JBTNDR010000037.1:0-36656 GCF_054510895.1 Arthrobacter sp. HLT1-20
AGGGGGGAAGGAAAGCGCCTAACCCCGCGTAAACCCGATTCTCCCCCCCCTCCCCCCTCCCCCCCCCCCCCCCCCGCCGTCGAACTTTAAACTACTTCTTGCCCTGGTTCGCAACGGCCTGGATGGATGCCGCAGCGGCTTCCGGGTCCAGGTACTTGCCGCCGGGAGTGATGGGGGCGAAGTTCTCGTCCAATTCATACACCAGCGGGATGCCCGTGGGGATGTTCAGGGAGGCAATGGCCTCATCCGAGATGCCGTCCAAGTGCTTGACCAGGGCGCGCAGCGAGTTGCCGTGGGCCGTGACCAGAACGGTTTTGCCGGCCTTGAGGTCTTCCTTGATGTCTGACTCCCAGTACGGGAGCAGGCGGACCAGGACGTCCTTGAGGCACTCGGTGCGCGGGAGGGCGTCGCCCAGGTCTGCGTAGCGGGGATCGTGGGCCTGGGAGAATTCGCTGTCGTCGGACAGCGGCGGCGGCGGGGTGTCGTAGCTGCGGCGCCATTCCATGAACTGCTCTTCGCCGTACTCGGCCAGCGTCTGGGCCTTGTCCTTGCCCTGCAGTGCGCCGTAGTGGCGTTCGTTCAGGCGCCAGTCACGCTTGACGTCGATCCAGCCGCGGTCTGCCTTGTCCAAGGCAATGTTGGCGGTGTTGATGGCACGCTTGAGGCGCGAGGTGTAGAGCACGTCGGGGAGGATGTTGTTCTCCACCAGCAGCTCGCCGCCGCGTGCGGCCTCAGCGAGACCCTGCTCGTTCAGGTCAACGTCCACCCAGCCGGTGAACAGGTTCTTGGCGTTCCACTCACTGTGGCCATGGCGAAGCAAAATCAGCGTATAAGTCATGGTTTCATCCTACCGGGCGGGGCTGCGCGGACCTGAATTGCTACGCGGCACGGCGTCGTCGGGGCCCGCCCCTGAACTTATGCAGTGAACCCGCCACGAGTTCTGCGCATAAACACTCATGCGTGAAACCCGTCCTGGGTTCAACGCATAAGTTCACGGCGTGCGTCGCCACTGGTGGGGACCCGGGCTGTGCACCTCTAAACTTGTTGTGTGGTTCAACGTGCACAGCGGGTCAAGGGCAATTCGGCGGATCCTGCTGCCCGGGCTGTGCGTCAGCGCAACAAGCCCTTTGGTAATGCCACCCGCGGCACCACCAACCCCAACCGTTTGCGCCGGGTGGACCGCTGGCTGGCCGGCCCGCAGGCGTGGCGGCTGCGCCGTGAGGCCAATCCCCTGGTGATCGACCTGGGCTACGGGGGCTCCCCCACCACGGCCGTTGAACTGTTTGCGCGCCTCCAGGCTGTCTGCCCCGACGTGCACGTCACGGGCATTGAAATTGAGCCCGAGCGGGTCCGCATTGCCAAACCGCTGGAGCACGCAGGCCTTGATTTCCGGGTGGGCGGATTTGAGATTCCGGTGCCGGGGCAGGCCACCATGGTCCGCGCCTTCAACGTGCTGCGCCAATATGACGAGGCCGATGTTGCGCTCATTTGGGACACGGTCCGGTCCCGGCTATCCCCGCACGGCATATTTGTGGACGGCACCTGCGACGAGATCGGCCGCCGCAGCACCTGGGTTGCACTGGATAAAACCGGCCCGCAGTCGCTGACCATCTCGCTGCGGTTTGGCGGCTTCGAGCTGCCCAGCGACGTTGCCGAGCGACTGCCCAAGGCACTCATCCATCACAACGTGCCGGGCGAAAAAATCCACGATTTCCTGCAAGCCCTGGACCAGCACTGGCAGGCCGGTGCCCCGCTGGCCTCGTTCGGGAACCGGCAGCGCTGGCTGTCCATGTGCCAGAAAATGTACGACGCCGGCTGGCCGGTGGTGCGTGCACCCTCACGGTGGCGCTTGGGTGAGCTGACTGTGGCGTGGTCAGCCGTGGCGCCCTAAACTACTGCGCCCTAAACTACCAGGACGATCCGCGGTTTTGCTGGCCCTTGCCGCGGCCACGAACCTCAACCAGGACGGGGCGAACGTCGGCTAGGTAGACACCGGCAGCCGTGACCCCGGCCAGGCAGAGAATCATGCCCATGCCCAGCGAGGGAGCCATGGGCACCGGGCCCGCCAGAGACATGATGGGCCCAATGATGAAGAGGAAACCAAAGAAGGACGCGCCAGCGGTCAGTGCCGTCCAGAACGTCTTGGTCTTCTTGTACACGCGCTCAAAAGCGGAGGCCGGTGTGCGCAGGCAATCGCTCAGCGCCCACAACTGAATGCCTAGGGCGAGCAGACCAAAGGCCACCAGGATGAGGAACTCTACATAGATCAAAAAGATAGCCACAAATAAAGCTTACAGGTCAACGATGCTGACGGGGCTGCCTGTTTGCTGGGAAACTACTGTGCGCCGGGCAACTGGCCAAACGCCTGCTCCAAATCACGCCACAGGTCCTCAACATTTTCGATTCCCACACTCAGGCGCAGCAGGTTCACAGGAACCGTCGCCGGCTCATTGGCGTGGCGGCGGCGCCGCTCAATCAAGGACTCCACGCCACCCAGGGACGTGGCCGGAGTCCAGAGCCGCAGTGCCTCAACGAAGGCGGTGGCGGCGGCTTCCCCACCAACAATCTCAATACACAAAATGGAGCCGAAGCCGCTCATCTGGGTCTTGGCGCGCTCATGGCCGGGATCCAAGGGCAGGCCGGGGAACAAAACCCGCTCCACGCCGTCGTGCAGGTCAAGGCGCTGGGCCAACGCCAGGGCGCTGGCCTGGGACCGCTCCACTCGCAGGGCCAGGGTGCGCAGCCCCCGCAGGGCCAGCCAGGCCTCAAACGGGCCGGCAATGGCGCCATGGATGGAGCGGTAATGCAGCAGGGTGCCGCGCAGCACCGGATTGGAGGTGGCCAGGGCACCCAGAACAACGTCCGAGTGCCCGGCCAAGTACTTGGTGACGGAGTGCAGGACAATGTCCGAGCCCAGTTCCAGCGGCTTTTGCACCAGCGGCGTGGAGAACGTGTTGTCGGTGACGATGATGGCACCCACGGCCTGGGCAGAGCGGCATAGCACCTGCATGTCCGCCACCTCCAGCATGGGGTTGGTGGGGCTTTCCAGCCACAGCATGCTGGCAGCCTTCTCCCCCGAACCGGTGAGGGCCGCAATAACCTCGTCATTGTTGGCGATGTCCACCGTCCGGAGCGTAAACAGGCCCTTGGCCGCCAGTTCCTGCGCCATGACCAGGGCGCCCTGGTAGGAGTGGATGGGCATGACCAGCACACCGCCCACGGGGATCAGGGACAGCGCTGCCGAAACAGCGGCCAGCCCGGAGCTAAAGATGAGCGCCGGGAGCGTGGCGCCCTCCAACTCCGACAACGCCGCCTCCAGCGGATCCCAGGTGGGATTGGAGTAGCGCCCATAAGCCCTGTCCCCATCCACCACGGTGCCGGTTCCCACATAGGTGGAGGACAGCACAATGGGCGGGTTCACGGGAGCATCATGCTCCCGGGCCGGGCGCCCTGCCGCCACAACAACGGTGTCGGGGCTGAGATTCTCGAGATGGCCGGGCGCAGGGGAAGTCATAACGTACAGATTAGTGCCCGCCGTCACTGTGGCGGCAATTTCATGACGCCCACTGTGCCGGGTTTTTCGCAGCGTCACATCTCGACTCGTTTTGATAATGATTCTCATTAAGATTAGCATCGGTGGCATGACCATCACACAACACACCCATCCACCAGCAACCCCCGCCCGGCGAGTCCGGCGCCTCACGGCGCCTGCCCTCTCGGCCTTTGCGCTCACCGCAGCCTTGGCCCTGACCGGTTGCGGCAGCCCCGCCTCCCCTGGCGCCGAACAACACACCAGCCATGCGGCACACGCCGAGCAGGGCACTGAAGCGGAGGCGGCTCAGGCGCGGCTGGTCCTGACCCACGACGGCGGCATGAGTGTTCTCAACGCCGCGACCGGCAAGATCGCGGCCGAGTTGCCCCTTTCCGGATTCAACCGAGTCAGCCCGGCGGGCGACGGCCGGCACGTACTGGTTTCCACCGCGGGCGGATTCCAGGTCTTGGACATGGGCAGCTGGTCCGAGAAGCACGGCGACCATTTCCACCACTTCACGGGGACCCCCGCCTTGGCGGAACTCAAATTCCCGGCCACCAAACCGGGGCATGTGGTCAACCACGACGGCAGCACGGCCTTGTTCGACGACGGCACCGGCAACGTGCAGATCTTCAATCCGACAGAACTTGGGCAAGGCGCCCTTCCGGCGACGCAAAACTACACTGCGAGCGCCGCGCATCACGGCGTGGCAGTGCAACTTGCTGGCGGCGAGCTGGTGGTCACCGAGGGCACCAGCGAGAGCCGTTCGGGCATCAAGTTGCTGGCAAAGCCGGGGAGCAATGGCACCCGGGCAGTCCTCGCCGAGAGCAAGGACTGCCCGGGCGTTCATGGTGAGGCATCGGCGCAAGGCGGGGCCGTCGTCGTCGGCTGCCAGGACGGCATTCTGGTGGTCAAGGACGGCAAGATCGTAAAAATTGCCTCACCGGAGCGCTACGGGAGGATCGGCAATCAGGCCGGCAGCGAGGCTTCGCCGGTGGTTCTGGGCGACTACAAGAAGGACAAGGATGCCGAACTGGAGCGCCCCGCAACGTTTTCGCTGACCAACACGGCCACCGGGAAGCTCACACTGGTTCCCATCAACTACTCGTACTCCTTCCGCTCCCTGGCCAGGGGCGCCGACGGGGCCGCACTGATTCTGGGCACGGACGGCAAACTGCACATCCATGACGCCAACTCGGGCAAGGAGAGCGGCACCGTGGCTGTTGTGGCCCCGTGGGAGGAGCCCCTGGATTGGCAGCAGCCGCGCCCGGCCATCTTTGTGGACGGAACCACCGCCTACGTGAGCGAACCGGCCAAGAAGCTGCTCCATGTGGTTGACCTGGGCTCGTCCACTGTCACGGCGAGCCACCCGCTGGCGCATACGCCCAATGAAATCACCGGCATCTCCGGCTAAGCCACCCACCCCGATCCACCCCTCCTGATCCACTCAGCGCGGGTGTTGCCGGCTCCGAGGGCCCGCAACACCCGCGCCTTTCGCCTCAGGGCTTGCTGCCGCGGGAAACTCACAGCGAATCGGACACCAGACGGCCACCTTCCAGCACCAGGACCCGGCCCGCCTCCGCGGCGTCGGCATTGCTGTGGGTCACCTCGATGACAGTCACCCCGCGGGCCAGCTCGTCGGCGATGATGTTGCGGATCCACGCATGAGACTGCTCGTCCACCCCGGCGGTGGGCTCATCCAGCAGGAGCAGCCCCGAGCGCTGCGCAAGCCCCTGAGCCAGCAGCACCCGCTGCCGCTGGCCTCCTGAAAGTTCCCCCAACTGGCGGTGCGCAATTCCGGCCAGGCCGAGCCGCCCCAGCAGCTCCGCCACCTCTATGCGCTCCGGCGCCCGCAGGCGGCGCAGCCAGTGGCGGTTGCCCCAGCAGCCCATCTCCACCGCCGCCAGCACAGTCAGGGGCAGCGCCTGGGAAACGGCGGTGTGCTGCAGCACCAGGGCAGGGCGGGCCGCCCCGGCCACTTGAACGGCGCCCTGCGAGGGGCGCAGTGTGCCGGCGATCAACCCCAGCAAGGTGGACTTCCCCGAACCATTGGCACCCTTGACGGCCGTCAGCGTTCCGGCCTCAAAGGTGATGTCCAATCCGTCAATCACCCGCCGCGACCCATAGGAGAAGGCAACATTTTCGACACTGGCAGCACGCATGCAGGACTCCTCGCAATTGATAATGATTCTCATTATAGTATGCTCGAATAATGGACTGGCTGCTTGAACCCCTCGACGTTTCCTTCATTCAACGCGCCCTGATGGGGGGTTTCGCCGTCTCACTGCTGTGCGCCATGGTGGGCACCTGGATGGTGTTGCGAGGCATGGCATTCCTGGGCGATGCCATGTCCCACGGCATGCTTCCGGGCATTGCCGTAGCGCTGCTCCTCGGTGGCAACCCCGTGGTGGGCGCCGCCGTCAGTGCCGCAGCCATGGCGTTCGGTGTTTCAGCGATGTCCCGGCACCGGCGGCTGTCCCACGACACCTCGATTGGGCTGCTCTTTGTGGGCATGCTGGCGGCCGGCGTCATCATCATTTCGCGCTCGCGGTCCTTCGCCGTGGATCTGACGGGGATCCTCTTTGGCGACATCCTGGCCGTCAAATCCAGTGATATCTGGCTGCTTGGCGGCATTTTGGTGGGCACAGCCCTAGTAGCAGCCATTTTTCACCGCCCCTTCACGGCGCTCGCCTTTGACGGACGCAAGGCGGCAACCCTGGGAATGCGCCCGGACCTTGCGGCAACAGTGCTTTTGTTGCTGGTGACGGCGGCCATGGCCGGATCGTTCCAGGTGGTTGGCACCTTGCTGGTTTTTGGCCTGCTCATTGCTCCACCCGCGGCCGCCCTGCCCTGGGCGAAGTCCATTCCCGCCGTCATGGGAATCGCAGCAGTCCTGGGCTGCACGTCAGTACTGGTGGGACTCCTGGTGTCATGGCATGCACAGACAGCCGCCGGTGCCACCATCGCAGCCACCGCAGTGGCGCTGTTCTTCGTTTCCAGCACCCTCAAGGCGGCCTGGCCCCTGCCACGCCAACCCCGCACCCCACTCACACCTTCCGCCAGCACTGACAGCATTCCCGTCCTGGCCAGATGACTTCACCCACTGATGCCACCATCACGGTGGCCCAGAAAGGTTCTTCCCGCATGTTTTTAAGACAACCCACACTCGCCGCCCTGGCAGCCTTGACCCTGACCGCAGTGACGGCCTGCGCCCCCGCGCCAGGGCAACCCCCTACCCCTGCCAGCAACGCGACTCCCCACGGCTTCGTTGCCGGCGCCATGGAGGCCGGCGAAGCCCAAAGCCTGCTGCCGTACCGCTCGGAGGCAGGCGGCACCATCACCCTTGTGGATCCGCTGTCCGGGGAGGAGGGTTTCACGGCAGCTATTCCCGGCGCGGGCCCCATGACGGATGATGGCCGGTACCTATTTGTTCACACGGCAGCCCCAGGAAAGCTGCACATCATCGATACCGGTGTGTGGACAGTGGAACACGGCGACCACAAGCACTACTACCGCACAGCACCTGGCAAATTGGCGGGCGAACTGCCCGTCGGCGCCGGAACCGTTGCCGGCGACGGTCACCACGTGGCCATCTTCGAGGAGCACACCGGACAAACCTCGATCCTGAGCCGGGAAGATCTGGACTCGGGTGAAATCAAGGTGACGGCAACCCTCCAGGGCGCCCCGCACCAGGGCTTGGCAGTCCCCTATAAGGGGCATGTACTGGTCACCGACTCATCCGGCCCGGACAAGCTGCCCAGCACCATCCGCGTCTTTGATTCCGCGGGGGCCGGGGGAAAAGCCCTGACCACCTCGTGCCCGTCGTTGCAGGGCCACGCGAGCACCCGGCATGGCGTGGTGTTTGGCTGCAGCGACGGCGTCCTGGTAGTCACGGACGACGGCGGATCCCTGACGTCGGCGAAAATCCCCTACCCCAGCCCCGGGGAACGCATCACGGCCTTCAACCACCGCCCCGGCTCCAGCGAAGTGGTTTCCCTGGCGGGCACGGCTGGTTTGTGGCACCTTGACGTGGCCAGCTCAAAGCTGCAATTCATTGCCAGCCCGGAACCCCTGGCGGCGTCCACCACTGCCGGCAACGGTTCCGCCGCCTTGGGTGTTGGCAGGAGCGGCACGCTGTACGCGTTCAACACGCTCAACGGCGCGGTGGAGGGCGTGCAGAAGGTCCTGCCCGAGATGGGGCAGGGCGCTCCCCCGTCCCTCCTCGTGGATTCCAGCCGCGCCTACCTCAGCCACCCAGCAACACAGACCATCCACGAAATCGACTACCGGGACAAACTGCGGGTGGCACGCGGCTTCACCACCTCGGCAACCATCTCCGAGCTCGCGGAGACCGGACTGTGAGCGGGCGGCTGACCGCAGCCTGGCAGCGGCCAGGACGCCGTCGTGCCCCCTTCATGGCTGTGGTATTCATGGTGGCAGCAGGGATGTTGGCATCCTGTTCGACGGGCCCTGCAGGCAGCGAAAAGGCCACCATCATGGTCACCACCAACATCTTGGGCGACATCACCCGCAACATTGTGGGCGATGGCGCCGACGTGGTGGTCCTGATGGAGGCGAACGCCGATCCGCATTCCTTCGGCGTATCCGCCCACCAGGCGGGGCAAATGGAACGGGCCCAGCTCATTGTCTTCAATGGTCTGGGACTGGAGGAAGGAGTCCTGGCCCACATCGACTCGGCCAAGGAACAGGGGGTGCCGGCGTTAGAGGTGGGCGCGGCGATCAACCCGCTCATGCTCGAAAACGCCGGGCCCACCGGCGCGCCGGACCCGCACTTCTGGACAGACCCCCAGCGTGTTCTGAGTGCCGTTGGTGCCATTGAGGAGGCCGTGGCACACCATGTGAGGCTGCCCGATCCGGGGCGCATGCACAGCAACGCCGCCGCCTACGGCGCACAGCTGGCCTCCTTAGATGCGTGGATGTCCGCGGAATTTGCTGCGCTGGCTCCGGACAGGCGCAAGATCATCACCAACCACCACGTGTTTGGCTACCTGGCGAACCGTTTTGGTCTGGAGGTCATTGGCGCCGTCATGCCCAGCGGCACCACGCTGGCGGCCCCCAGCGCCTCCGACTTGAACGCCTTGGCCACAGCTGTACGGGATGCCGGGGTCCCGGCCATCTTTGCCGACACCTCCCAACCGGACAAGCTTGCCCGTGTCCTGGCCGAAGAGTCCAAGGTGAAAGTGGCTATCGTGCCGCTCTTCTCGGAGTCCCTCAGCGCCCCGGGAGAAGGCGCCGGCACGTACTTGGAAATGATGAAAACCAACACGGGCCGCATAACAACCGCCCTGTCCTTATAGGCAGGGCTGTGGATGGCTCGGGGAACCATCCAGCTTGGGCCGGTAGGCTAATGGTGTGACTCCTACTTCTACCCCGTCGCCGGGCTTGTTCATCGCTTTTGAAGGCGGCGACGGCGCGGGAAAATCCACCCAAGCTGCGCTGCTCACCACATTCCTCGCCGGGACGGGGCGGACGGTTGTGCGCACCCGCGAGCCCGGCGGCACGCCCATTGGTGAAAAGCTGCGCTCCCTGGTCCTTGACCACGGGCAGGGCGAGATTGACGCCAAAACGGAGGCGTTGATCTTTGCCGCGGCCCGATCCGCCCATGCCACCCAGGTGATTGCCCCGGCGGTGGCTCGCGGCGAGGTGGTCATCAGCGACCGCTACGCCGATTCCTCCATTGCCTACCAGGGCGCCGGCAGGGGCCTGGGCATCGACGCCATTGTGAAGCTCAACGATTGGGCCACCAACGGCCTGTGGCCCGAGCTAACGGTGCTGCTGGATGTGACGCCCGCTGCCGGCCGGTCCAGGCGAACTGCCGGAGACGCCCAGGAGGACCGGCTGGAATCCGAACCCGATGACTTCCACGCCACGATTCGTGCGGCATTCCTCGAACGGGCAGCCGCGCACCCCAACAACTACCTGGTGCTGCCCGCCGGCCACGGAATAGCCGAGCTGGCCCAGGCCGTTGAACACCGTGTCACGGCACTCCTTGCTGAAAAAGCCGAAAAATCCGTCCACGACGCCGGACCGGCTGCCGGCAACGCTGCCACTGGCAACGTTGGCCGCGCATGAGCGTCTGGGTAGACCTGCAAGGGCAGGACTCCGTGGTGGCTCAGCTGCGCCGCGCGGCCCAGTCCCAGAAGCCCACGCACGCCTGGCTTTTGACGGGCCCGCCGGGATCCGGCCGCTCCAATGCGGCCCTGGCCTTTGCCGCGGCACTGGTGTGCGAACGCCCCGAACTGGCGGCCAGGGGATGCGGCATCTGCAAGGCCTGCCACACCACCATGGCCGGCACCAATGCAGATGTCACGTTCGTCGCCACGGAGAAAACCACCATCTCCATCGAGGAAGCCCGCAACCTGGTCCGCAAGGCCCACGACAGCCCGTCCTCCGCCCGCTGGCGCGTCATGATCGTGGGCGATGCCGACAGGATGGCCGAACGCACCACCAATGTGCTCCTGAAAGCCATCGAGGAGCCACCGCCTAGGACCATTTGGATTCTCTGCGCACCCAGTCCGGCGGACGTGCTGGTCACCATCCGTTCGCGGTGCAGGACCCTGACCTTGCGGCTGCCGCCGGTGGCCGATGTTGCAGCACTGCTGGTGCGCCGCGACGGTATTGACCCGGGGTTGGCGCTCAATGCTGCCCGCGCCGCCCAAAGCCACATTGGTATTGCCCGCCGCCTGGCCAGTGACCCCGGCGCCCGGGAGCGCCGTGACGCCACTGTGCGGCTGCCGCTGAACCTTCGCGACGTCACCACGGCTGTTCAGGCCGCGGCGTCCCTGCTGGAGCTTGCCCAGGCCGAGGCCGCCTCCTCCAATGAGGAGCGCGACGCCGTGGAGAAGGCCACGCTGCTGCGGAACCTTGGCGCCCCGGAGACGGGGGCGCTGCCGCCGTCCATGCGCAGCCAGGTCCGCGCCCTGGAAGAGGACCAGAAGCGCCGCGGCAAGCGCTCGGTGACGGACCATTTGGACCGGGCCCTGACTGACCTGCTTTCCTTCTACCGGGATGCGCTGGTGCTGCAGCTTGACGCGCGGGGCGGGTCCGGCGTCGAACGGGAAACCGTGGAACTGGTCAATGACCCGCTGCGTGCGCAGTTGCAGGACTTTGCCGCCCGCACCCGGCCCGAACAAACCCTTGAGCGTCTGGACGCCATCAACGCCGTGCGCCGCCGCCTCACCACCACCAATGTTGCCCCACTGCTGGCCCTTGAGGCCATGGCAGTCAGCCTGCTCTAAGAAGTGAAGGACACCTGTATGCCTGCCGGAAATGTTCGACGGCGTCACCGCCACCGCTTGTTCCTCACCGCCGCGGCCAGTATTGCAGCGCTGTTGCTGAGCTCGTGCTCGGTGCTGGCACCGGATGCGCCCGTGAAGACGTCCGCGGCGCCGGAGGTGGTGGGTGAGGTGCCCGCGGACCTGCTGGACTTCTACACCCAGAGTGTGACGTGGAGTTCCTGCAACGGCGGTTTCCAATGCGCCGAGGTTGAGGTCCCCATGAACTACGCGGATCCTGCGCAGGACTCCCTCAAACTGGCCGTGACCAGGCTGCCCGCCACCGGCAAACGCCTGGGCGCCATGCTGGTCAACCCCGGCGGGCCCGGCGGATCCGGCGTGGACATGGTCAAGGACGGCGCCAAGACGTACTTTTCGGCCAAACTGCGCGGCGCCTATGACGTGGTTGGCTTTGATCCGCGCGGCGTGCAACGCTCGGCCGGGGTGAAGTGCCTGGACGATGCCCAGATGGATGCCGCCCGGCAGGTGGCCTTTGACCCGTCCACCGACGCCGGCCTGGCCAGCGCCGAGGCCGAGAGCAAGCGCCAGAGCGAACTGTGCCAAAAGAATTCCGGGGCGGTCCTTGAATACGTTGACACCGTCAGCTCGGCCAAGGACATGGACATTTTGCGGGCCATTGTGGGTGATGCGGCCCTGAACTACATGGGCTTCTCCTACGGCACCAAACTGGGCGCCACCTACGCCGGGTTGTTCCCTGCCCGGGTTGGAAAATTCTCCCTCGACGGGGCCATGGACCCGTCCCTGGACATTGACCAGGTGTCCATGGGCCAGGCGGTTGGCTTTGAAAATGCCCTGCGCGCCTGGGCCAAGGATTGCTTGGGCACCAAGGACTGCCCCGTCACGGGAACAGTGGATGAGGCCATGGCGCAGATTCGCGAGCTGCAGGCCGTGTATACGGCCACCCCGCAGCAGACACCTGCCGGCCGTGTGGTCACCGGAACAGAGTTCACCGGCGGCCTGGCCTTTGGCATGTACTCCACCGACCTCTGGGCGCCGTTGACGGGCGCACTGAAGCAGGCGTTCGCCGGTGACGCCTCCGGGATGTTGCTGCTGGCTGATTTCTCCGCCGACCGCGACTCCGACGGCAAGTACCAGTCCAACACAGCAGCCGCGTTCACGTCCATCAACTGCCTTGACTACCCCATGAACTCCGACGTGGCTCACATGCGTGAGCAGGCCGTGGCCCTTGAGAAGGCCTCCCCCACGTTTGGGAAGCTGCTGGGCTTCTCCGGCCTGTCCTGCAAGTACTGGCCCTTCAAGGCCACAGGAAATCCTGCCCCCATCTCAGCAGCCGGGGCCGGACCCATCCTGGTGGTGGGCACCACGGGCGATCCGGCAACACCGTATTCGTGGGCGCAGACACTGGCCAAGCAGCTTGACTCAGGTGTTTTGGTCACCTGGCAGGGCAATGGCCACACAGCTTACGGCCGCGCCAACGAATGCCTCACCACCACTGTTGACGCGTACTTTGTTGACGGAAAAGTGCCAGCATCGGGCACCAGCTGCTAAATCTGGCGGTTTCTGGACAACTTCTGCGCGGGGCCGATTTTGTACATCCGCCCCGCGCATATTAGAGTGGTTTCTTGTGTTCAGCCGCCAGCTCCAAGAGGGGCTTTCAGCTAACACAGGCCTCCATAGCTCAGTTGGTAGAGCGTTTCACTCGTAATGAAAAGGTCAACAGTTCGATTCTGTTTGGAGGCTCCACTAAAACCCCGCCACGGCGGGGTTTTTTGGTTAATACGTGAGTGCGCCTGCCGCCCGAAGGACAAAAATGGGGCCAGGTCAGCCGTCCAGCGGGAAGACGACTCCCTCGCCCACCACTTTCAGGAACAGTTCAGTTCCCGGCCGGGCCAGCATGGCGTTCCAGTGCCGGATGCTGATGATCTCCCCGCCCACGGGCTGGTGCGGGTCCACGGGGTGGTCGGCATCGGCCTGGATGGGCTCTAGCTGGATCCGAACAGTGGTTTCCGGACCAAAGTAGTCGGTGTCCACCACCCGGCCGCGGATGGGCCCGCCGCTGGCAATCCGGATCTGCTCGGGACGCAGCATCAGATTCACCTTGCCCTGGGCCGGGGGACGTCGCACGGGGATCCCGCCCAGTGAGCACAGGGCCAGTGAGCCCTCCATCCAGGCCTCCAGGATGACGGCATCCCCCAGGAATTCGGCTGTGGCCCTGTCCGCGGGGCGCGTGTAAACAACAAAAGGGCTGCCGATCTGCGCTAATTTGCCGTCCCGCATGACTGCCACTTGATCGGCAAAGCTCAAGGCCTCGGCCTGGTCGTGGGTGACCAGAATGGTGGTGACACCGGCCTGCTCAAGCGTCTGGGCCACGGCCCTTCGTGTGGCAACCCGCAAACCGGCGTCCAAGGCGCTGAACGGCTCATCCAGCAGCATCAGCTCGGGCTGGCGGGCCAGGGCACGCGCCAGCGCCACGCGCTGCTGCTGGCCGCCGGAAAGCTGGTGCGGGCGGCGCTTGGCGTAGCTGGCGTCCATGGACACCATCTCCAACAGCTCCCCCACCCGAAGGGCGGCAGCCTTGCCGCGCAAGGGCAGGCCGAATGCGATATTAGCCCCAACGCTCAGGTGCGGGAACAGCGCGCCGTCCTGGGCCACGTAGCCAACGCTGCGTTTGTGGGCCGGGACCCAGGTGGACTGGCCCGCCACTTCATCACCGGCCAAGGCAATGCGGCCGGAATCTGGGGAGGAAAACCCTGCTATCAGGCGCAGCAGGGTGGTCTTGCCCGAACCGGAGGGGCCAACAATGGCCGTGGTGCGGCCCTGCGCCACAGCCAAGTCAACACCTTTGAGAACTTCGGTGCTGCCAAAATTCTTGCGCACGCCCGTCACCTGCAAATGATCCGGCACCTCGCTTGATGTCCGGCCTGCCTTGTTGGTGGTGCCGCCGGGGATGGTGGGCTGAGAGGTCATTGGCCTGCGGCTTTCTTGGATTGCACAAAAAGTACGTACGTCATGGGAGCTGAGAGCACAATCATCATCAGCGCGTAGGGCGCTGCACCCATGTAGTCAATTTCGCTGCTGAGGGACCAAAACTGTGTGGCCAGGGTCCGGGTGCCGTTGGGCGCCAACAGCAAGGTGGCCGTCAGTTCGTTGACAATCCCCAGGAACACCAAGGCCGCGCCGCCGGCAGCCGCGGGGGCAGAAAGCCGCAACGTCACCTTCAGGAACGCGATCAGGGGCGGCTTCCCCAACGCCTGCGCCGCTTCGTCGAGCTCACGCGGCACCTGCGCCAACCCTGCGCGCAAGTTCACCAGGGCCCGGGGCATGAACAGCAGCGCGTAAGCTGCCACCAGCACAACAGAGGTTTGGTAGATGGCTGGCACGTTGTGAACCGTGATCGTCACCAGGGCCAGCGCCACCACAATGCCAGGCATGGAGCTGGAGATGTAGTTCACGGCTTCAAGGACCTTGCTGACGGGTCCAGGGTGACGGACCACCAAATACGCCAGCGGAAACGCCAGCACTGTGGTCAGCGCGGCCCCCGCCAGGCCGTAGCCAAGCGTCTGCAGCAACGCATTGAGGAGGTCGTCCCGGACCCAGATGTCGGCGCCCCCTGCAATCAGCCAGCGGCCCACGTGCCACAACGGCACACCGAACGCCAGGATGGTCAAGGCCCCCAGGGCCAACTGGCCCGGCAGCTGCCACACCCCCAGGGCCAGGCGTGTGGGGTTGGACTGCACGCCGGCACCCACGCGGGCATAGCGGGCACTTCCTCGTGATTTGGACTCAGCCACCAGAAGCAGCAGGCAAAACAACACCAACACACTGGCCAGCATGTTAGCCGCCGCCCCGTTGAATGTGGAGCGGAACTGGTCATAGATGGCTGTGGTGAACGTGTCGAAGGCAATCATGGCGAAGGCGCCGTACTCGGCCAGCAGGTGCAGGGCCACGAGCAAGGCGCCGCCGGCCGCCGCCAGCCGCAGCTGCGGCAGCACCACCCTGAAAAACACCCGCCAGGGTCCCAACCCCAGCGATGCGGCGGATTGTTCCAAGGCCGGGTCCAAGCGGCTCAGCACCGCCGCCACGGGAATGTAAACCAGCGGGAAGTAGGACAGCACAGAAATCAGGACGCCACCAAAGATGCCACCCAAGGACGGAATGGCGCTAACCCAGGCATAACTGTTAACGAAGGCGGGAATGGCCAGCGGCGCAGCCAGCAGCACCGCCCACACCTTGTGCCCGGCCAGGCGGGTGCGCTCCACCAGCCAGGCCCCGCCAATGCCCAGCACCACGCACAGCGGCACGGTGATCACCACCAGGGACAGAGTGTTAAACAACAATTCGCCAACGCGCGGGCGGAACACCAATTTCACAACGGTGTCCCACCCGGCGTTGGCGGTGGCAACCACCACGAACCCCAGCGGCAGCAGGGAGAACACGGCAATCAGCAAACAAAGTACGACGACGGGCCAGGGGCCCAGGCGTGAGCCCCTGCCCCCAGCGGCGCTGGGTGAGGTTGTGGCACCCGGCGCACCATCCGCCGTCGTACTTTGTTCAGAGATCATTGAAACTACAGTAGACCAGCCTGCGTCATCAGCTCAGTCACCTTGGCGGAGTTCAGCTTGGCGGGGTCAATCTTGGGGGCCTGGAGATCAGCCAGCGGGGTCAGCTTGCTGTTGGCGGCAACCCCGGAGGCAACCGGGTACTCGAAGCTGGTGCCGGTCTGCAGGATGGTCTGGCCGGCCTTGCCCGTGACGTACTCCAGGAACTTCGAGGCATTGTCCTGGTGCTGGCTGGAGGCCAAAACGCCGCCGCCGGAGATGGAGACAAATGCGCCCGGATCTTCATTCTTGAAGTAGTGCATGGCCACGTTCTTGGAGTTCTCGCCGGTCTTGTTCTGATCGCCGAACCAGTAGTAGTGGTAGATGACAGCGCCTTCAACTTCGCCGGCATTGACTGCCTTCATGGCGGTGCTGTTGCCCTTGTAGGCCTTGAAGTTTTCCTTCATGGACTTCAGCCAGGACAGCGTTGCTTCCTCACCCTCGAGCTCCAACATGGCGGAGACGATGGCCTGGAAGTCGGCACCTGACGGCGACGCGGCCCAGCGGCCCTTCCAAGCGGGATCGGCCAGGTCCATGAGGGACTTGGGCAGCTGGTCAGCCTTCAGCTTGGTGGTGTCGTAGGCAAAAACGGTGCTGCGGGCGGCAATGCCGGCCCACTTGTTCGTGGAGGGGCGGTACTGCGCCGGGACCTGCTCCTGCACCTTGGCGCTGGTGTCAGCGAAGAGGCCGGCGTTTTCCACCTGCGTCATGGCCGGGGAATTCTCGGTCAGGAACACATCGGCCGGGGACTTGGCGCCTTCTGCGACGATCTGATTGCTCAGTTCCAGGTCGCTGCCCTGACGCAGGGTGACCTTGATGCCGGTTTCCTTGGTGAATTCATCCACCCACGCCTGGGTCAGGGACTCGTGCTGGGCGTTGTAGACGGTGATGGCGTCAGTGGCTGAGCCTGCCGCGCTTTTGCTTTCGGCCGGTGCCGCTGCGCCACTGCAGGCGGCAAGTGCCAGAACGGAAACTCCAGCCAGCGCGGTCAAAGCGGCTTTACTGAACTGCAACTTGCTAAACATTATGGGGGCCTCTCGGCGGTAGAGATAATTAGCGAACAAAAATTGATCGCAATCCATTAGAAGGGCAGGCTAGCCTTACGCGCAACTCAATGTGACGCAGGTCAAGTGAATTCACGTCATTTTTAGTGACTAAGCCGCTCTACTTGTCAGTAAGTGGTTTTGTTGTGTAGAAGCTCACGGGCCCGCCGCACGTGCTGGCGCACAATTTCTGCCTTGCGTTCGACGCCGGACGGCTGACCCATGCCCAGGCGTAGCAAGGCCAGCGCTTCGGCCGTTGCCGCCAGGGCGTTGCCGGCGCGTGAGAGTTCCCTGTGCACATCGTTGAGGTATCCGCCGTTGCCCGCCGGAATCTCCATCCCTTCGCTGGGCCCCAGGGTTTGGGCCTGGGTGGCGATGCTGCGAACCTCGGGCAGGAGATCGGCAAGGCTGTTGGCCAGCTGGACCATGGCGTCATAGTTTTGCGCCGCGGACCCGGCGGCCTCCGGTCCCGCCCCGTGCTCCGGTGCGGCCTCCGCGAGCCCCTCAAGCATCTGGTGGAAGCGGTCAAGGCCGCGGCGGAAGCGGTCGTGGGCGCGCCGCCACACACCCTTGCCCAGCTCGGCATCGTCCCGTTTGGCCTGCCTGTTGACGCTGAAGATTCCCTTGAGCATGCGTGTCAGAGGTATTGTCCGGGCGTGCCGGAATCGGGGCCGCCCTGCGTTGGCTCACTGTCTGGTCCGCCGGCATGCCCACCTTGGTGTCCTGCTGGTGCGCGGCGCGGTTCACCGTTTTCACCCACCACGACTCCCGGTGCAATCACGGTTCCTGGCGGCAGCTGATGCGAGGCCAGCCTGGCGGCAAGCTGCTGGTTCGCCATGGCCTGGGCGGCCAAGGCTGTCTGGATGCCGTGGAACAGTCCTTCCAACCAGCCCACCAGCTGGGCCTGGGCGATGCGTAGTTCTGCGTCCGAGGGCGCCTTGTCATCCGTAAACGGCAGGCTCAGGCGGTGCAGTTCTGCCACCAGTTCCGGGGCCAGGCCGTCCTCAAGCTCGGCGATGGACCGCTCATGAATTTCGGCCAGCCGGGCGCGCGCCGCGTCATCCAGCGGCGCGCTCTTGACCTCGTCCAGCAGCTGCTTGACCATGGTGCCGATGCGCATCACCTTGGCGGGCTGGTCAACCATGTCGGCGACACTGACGGGCTTGCCGGACGGCCCGTCAGCTGTTCCCGAACCCTGGGGTTGACCCGCGGCGTCTCCCACTAATCCTCCCGTCGGGGAGGGTGCAATGCTGTCCATGATCTTCCCCTCCGCGGCCAAGCCCTTGGCCCGGATGTGCGCCTTGTCAGTCATAGTGAAAGTCTCTCACGGAGGCCCGTGTTCCGTCCCAGGCCCTCCCCCTCGGGGCACGAAAACAGGAACAGGCCCACCATTCCCCGAGGGCGTGCCAAAGTGGCGGGGGCGCATGAAATTTCACCCACCCCCGCCACTTTGGCACGCCCTCGGCGGCAGGGAGAGCGGCGCTAGCAGCAGCGACCCTCCGGATTGGCGTCCTGGCGGTCGGTTTTGTCGCGCCAGAACTCCTTGAGAGTCATGGGCGTTGTGGCGCAGCTGGTGGCCCGGTGATGGTCAAGGTATCTCTCATAGCTGTCCTCCCCTAGGACGCTTTTGAGGTACCTGCTGACGGCGCCCAGGGCGCCGCCCGCCCGGCGCAGCGTTTCCATGCCTAGTGCCCGGACCGCACTGTTTGCTTGCCGGACTCGGCCCATTCCTTCAGAATGGCCTTTTCCGTGGGCGTGGCTGCCATGGACGCCGGCGCGAAGATGCGCGATGCCACGGCCGGATCCTCTTTACTGGGCCCGCCGCCGGCCTTGATGGAGCGGATGGTGACCCTGACCGCCGTCGTAATCACAATGATGGACAGCACCACAAAGATGATGGACAAGGTGCCTTGAACGGCCGAATTGCGAACCACAGCTTCCATGGCTTCGACAGTCTTGGCGTTGCCGAACGTGGTTTTGCCATCCGCCAGCGCCTGCTTGAACGCTGTGTGCTGCGCCCAGTAGCCCACGGCCGGAACAGTGGAGAAGATCTTCTGGAAGGACGCCACCACCGTCACCACCGTGACGAACACCAGCGGCAGTGCCACCATCCACAGGTACTTGATGTGCGTGTTCTTGGAAACGATGGTCAGGCAGACGGCCAGCGCAATGGCGGCCAGGAGCTGGTTGGCGATGCCGAACAGCGGGAAGAGCGTGTTGATGCCGCCGAGCGGGTCGGTGACGCCCATGATCAAGATGGCGCCCCACCCGGAGACCATGATGCCAGTGGTGATCCACGAGCCCAGACGCCAGGCCGTGTCCTTGAACTTGGGGATGAAGTTGCCAATGGAATCCTGGAGCATGAAGCGAGCCACGCGGGTACCGGCGTCGACGGCCGTGAGGATAAACAGGGCCTCAAACATGATGGCGAAGTGGTACCAGAAGCTCATCATGGCCTTGCCGCCGGCAACTTGTTGCATGATGTTGGCCAGGCCGACGGCGAGGGTGGGTGCGCCGCCGGTGCGGGACACGATCGACTCCTCGCCGACGTCGGCAGCGGTTTGGGCGAGCGTGGCGGCATCAACCTGCACGCCGGTGAGTCCCAGGGAGTTCACGAACGCGGCCGCCCCCTCAATGGTGCCGCCGGTGGCTCCCGCGGAGGAGTTCATGGCGAAGTAGATGCCGCGGTCAATGGACAGCGCGGCAACCAGGGCCATGATGGCCACGAAGGACTCCATCAGCATGCCGCCGTAGCCGATGTAGCGGGCTTGGCGTTCCTTTTCAATGAGCTTGGGTGTGGTGCCGGAGGCAATCAAGGCGTGGAATCCGGAGAGTGCGCCACAGGCGATCGTCACGAACAGGAACGGGAACAGGGAGCCGGAGAACACGGGGCCGTCGGAGCGGCCGGCAAATTCACTGAACGCGGGGACGTTGATGGTGGGGCGGACCAGCACAATGGAGCCGGCCAGCATGACGATGGTGCCGATCTTCATGAACGTGGAGAGGTAATCGCGCGGTGCCAGCAGCAGCCAGACGGGCAGGATTGCGGCAATGAAACCGTAAACGATGATGGCCCAGGCCAGCGTGGTCCTGTCCAGGTGGAAGGTGGCCGCGCCCCACTCCGTGGCAGCGACCATACCGCCGCCGACGATGGCTGCCAGCAGCAGGACGACGCCGATCAGGGACACTTCCATGACCTTGCCGGGGCGCAGGTAGCGCAGGTACACGCCCATGAACAAGGCGATCGGGATGGTCATTGATACCGAGAACACGCCCCACGGGGATTCGCCGAGTGCGTTGACAACCACCAAGGCCAGGATGGCCACAATGATGATCATGATGAGCAAGGTTGCGATGAGTGCCGCGGTGCCACCAATGACACCCAGCTCCTCACGCGCCATCTGACCCAGCGAACGGCCTCCGCGGCGCATGGAGAAGAAGAGGACAAGGTAGTCCTGCACGGCACCTGCCAGCACCACGCCCACGATGATCCAGATGGTGCCTGGCAGGTAACCCATCTGGGCTGCAAGGATGGGCCCCACCAGTGGGCCCGCACCGGCAATGGCGGCAAAGTGGTGACCGAAGAGAACGTTGCGGTCAGTAGGAACGTAGTCCTTGCCGTCGGCCTTGTATTCGGCCGGGGTGGCCCGCAAGTCATTGGGACGTATCAGGTACTTTTCGATGACCTTGGAGTAAAAACGGTAACCGATGAGGTAGGTACACACCGCGGCGAACACGAACCAGATGGCGTTGACTGATTCACCACGCACCACTGCCAAAACCACCCAAGCGACACCACCCAGAAGCGCGATGGCGGCCCAGACGGCAATCTTCAGTGGCGTCCACTTTTGCTTTGCTGCCTCAGCGTCGAGGTCAACCGCCACGGGAGGCAACTCTGGATCCTGGACAAGAACATCGCCGGGATCGGCAGCTCTCTGTGACGACAGTGTCATGTTTTTCCCTACGTTAAGACATCAAATACGGCCTTTTGACGGTAGCAGTATGACCCGCAGCACACGGCTGATGTGCTGCGGGTCATGGTTGAAAATCTGTCAAAGGTAGCATTCACGCGACGAACGGCACTTTGCTCAGACCAGGGTTTGCCTGCGCGTCATGGGCAGCTTGCCCCTGGTGAGCAACCACGCGGCGGCCGCGCCGAAGAGCGGAACCAGAATCAGCAGCGTAGCCATTTGCAGCCATGGGATGACAATGGGGAATCCGCGCATCATGGACAGCACCACCACCGTGGGCACGGTTCCGGCGAAGACACCCAAGGCTGTGCCCAGCATGGCAGTCATGAGTGTTTGCGAACCCGAGATGGCCTTGCGCAGCTGGGTGCCCGCCCCAATACTGGCCAGGGTGGCGTGGTCATTGCGGCCGTCGGCGAGCGCCAGACCGGCAGTAATTCCGGCTGCGCTGAGAGTGATCAACGCGCCGCCGAGGACTATGAGCCAGAGGATGCCCGTTATGTTGCCGGCCGGGCCTTTTTCAAAGAAGACACTGTTGTATTGACCCAAAATTGGCGCCATGGCGGATTGAACCTGGTCCGTTTCCGCCTGACTGAGGCTCTTGGGTGCAGTGACCAGCAGGGTCTGATCACTGACAGGCATGTCCAGCTTTGCAGCTGTTTCCGGTGAGACAACTCCGTAGAAGCCAAGGCTTTTCTTCGGCGCTTCCACTACCGCCGGCAGCGACGTTGAACTCAGTGGTGTCACGAGCGGGCGCATGAACTGCCTGGTGACGTCCGGGGGTTCGGCCTGCTCCCAGTTTTCCGGCACTGCCGGGTCATAGCTGATGATCTTGGCTGTGCCATCGGGGTGGAGGTAAATCTTGTTGGTGATGACCATCCCGCCACTACGCAGTGTCTGCAGGGCGTCTGCGCTCGGTGCCCGCCCCAGCAGGGCCGTCAGCTCTGCCGCGCCACCGGCAATCATCCCCGGGATGGTGGTGCCGTTGTTGCCCCGACTCATGGACCCTGTGCAGCGCCAGTCCCCCAGATCCATCGGCTTCCAGTCGTTCGCCAGTTCGCAGCGGTGCCCGGGCGGTTCAGCCAGGGCCCATTTAGGGCAGGGAATTGTTTTGTCCCCTTCGTCCTTTTGGCCTTTCATGGCCATTTCCTGCCGCTCAAGATCACACTGGGACATTCGCTGCGTGCCTCGCAGAACCTGGGAGGTGGTGTCGGGGCCCAATATGTCAGTCATCAAGGCGGTTGCCTCCGCCGGATTCAAGGTGGACAGACCCTGTGACTCCACCCTCTGCGCCCCGCCGCCGATGTCTGTGGTCCTGGTTTTTTCATAGTCAAGGGGCACACCTGTTTGGTTGAGGTTGTAGAGCCATTGGTGGTTATTGCTGTTGTCCTTCATGAGGCTGGCGGTGCCCACCATGAGCGCACCGGACAGTGTGGCCGCCGCCAACACCGCTGCAACAGCCGGAACTGTGCGTCCCCGGTTGCGAGCCGAATCCCGGGCGGCCAAGCGCAGGGGAACGGGCAGCCACTGTGTCTTGGCGGTGAGAAGTTCCACTATTCGCCCCGTGAGCAAAATCAATCCAACAACCAGGGCCACGGCGCCGCCAATGATGAGTCCGGAATTAAAAGGGACCCACATGTAAGCGTCACGCCGGTCCCGGACCAAGAAGCTAAGAATGCCCCCGGCTGCCATGGCCATGGCAGCCAGCATCAGAAAGCCCAGCCCTATCCATTTGGTCTTCCTGGACGGCAGCTCGGCCGTGCGCCCCGACTTTAGGGCTGCCAGGGTGGCCTGCTTGGCGACGGCGCGGGCCGGCACCACGGCGGCAATGAGGCCCGCCACAACTCCCAGGAGGACCAGGCCAAGGGCTGGCAGCCACATCAGGTGCAATCCCGGGAACATGGAGTTGCCCTGCGCGCGAAGCACCAGCACCAGCACCGCTGCGGCAATGCTGCCCAGCACTGCTCCCACCATGCCACCGGCCAGGCCCA
This sequence comes from Arthrobacter sp. HLT1-20, assembly GCF_054510895.1. Lineage (NCBI taxonomy): Bacteria > Bacillati > Actinomycetota > Actinomycetes > Micrococcales > Micrococcaceae > Arthrobacter > Arthrobacter sp. HLT1-20. The sequence continues at coordinate 22,410 of NZ_JBTNDR010000037.1, forward strand.
GCCACAGCCCGCCGGCCGTGACTGTTGTCCGGACCATGGAGCTTTCTGCACCGGATGCGGCCAGCAAGGCCAGCTCGCGTTGCTGCTTTCTGGCACCCACGGCAAAGGCGGCACCGGCCAGCAGCCCCACCTCCATGAGGGCAAGGACGCCGATGAGTCCCATGAGAATCATGCTGGTAGCCAGGCCTCCTTGCAGCCAGTTTTCGCTCATGGTCTGCACGTCAGTTCCCAGCTCAGCCTCACTGGGCGGGTTCAGGAGAAGGCTTCGGGAGGTCAACGTGATGCCCTGGGCATTAAAGTGCTTGGCGTCGGCCCATTTCAGCGCCTTGTCCCCCGCCAGATAGACGACTGCCGGACTCAGTTCCGCCGCCATCGCTGCCGGGATCTGCTTGGCATTGAGGAACAGGTACGAATCCCCGTCACCCTGGCGCTCGGGTCGGATGGTGCCGACAATCTCAAAGGTGCCGGCCGACGTCGTAAGGTCCTCGCCAATTCTCACATCAAAGCGGTCCAATAGTCCCCGCGTTGCCAAGGCCTCCTTGACGGAGGCTGGCGCCACGCCGTCGAGCAGCGTGTACTTGCCCTTGAAGGCGGGGTTGAGCACATCCGTGACAGTGGTGGGCACCTCCACCTGCGCCTTGCCCACTGGGGTGTGAACGGTGGTTGACTGCCACGGGATGGCCGTAAGTCCGTCCGGCACCGCATCCGCGGGGGCAGTCGCCACAAAATCGGGGTCCGACTCAGCCCCGGGGCCACCCAATCCGAACATCAAATCGCCTTGAACGCGCTGGATGGACGTGGCATTCTGGGCCTGCATGTCCGTCAGCCTGCCCTGGGTCTGGCCCAGCTCCATGGCGACGGTTTCAGCTGGCGTGGCCTGAGTGCTCATTCCCGCCGTGGCTGCGAAGGACATGGCGAAGATGGGCAGCGCAATCAACGCAACAATCAACGCCGAACGCCCCTTGTGGCGGCGAATGTCCCGCCAGGCCATGGTCAGGGCAAGGCGCAGCCGGTGCCGCCGGCCGCCCTTGACGGGTTTCAGGTCTAGCGGCATCTCAGTGGGCCAATCCGGCCAAGAACACCGACGGGTCCTGCTGCGAGGCGGCCTCGTCAACAATGCGGCCGTCCTTGAGGAACACCACCCTGTCCGCCCAACCCGCATGCCGGGCCTCATGGGTGACCATGACGACGGCGGCTCCGGCCTCAGCCCTGCTGCGCAGCACTTCCAGGATGCCGTCACCCGTGGCCGAATCCAGCGCACCCGTGGGCTCATCGGCAAGGATCAGGCGGCGGTTGCCCACAATGGCGCGGGCAATGGCCACCCTCTGCTGCTGGCCACCGGACATTTGGTCCATGAACCTGTCAGCCAAATCCTCAATGCCCACCAGGCGCAGCGCATCCTTGGCTTGGCGGCGGGCCTTGCGGGCAGGAATGCCATCGAGTTCCCGGGGCAGGGCAACGTTCTCGGCAGCCGTCAGTGTGGGGACAAGGTTGAAGTCCTGGAAAACGTAGCCCACGGCGCGGCGCCGCAACCGGGCCAGCTCATTGATGCTGAGCCCACCCAAGGGGGTTCCTTCAACAAAAATCTCCCCGCTGCTGGCCTTGTCCAGGCCCCCGGCAAGCGTCAAGAGCGAGGACTTTCCCGAGCCCGAGGGCCCCATGACGGCCACGAACTCGCCCGCGTTAATGGTCAGGCTGACGTTGCGCAGAGCCGCCACGGACATGGCGCCTTCACCATAGGTCCGGCTGACGCTTTCCAGCTGCAAAATTTCGTTGCTCACTGTGACACCGCCTTGGTCTCGGCAGCGGCACTCCCTGTCCCCGGTGCAACAGGGCCTGCCGCCGATGGTCGAGGCCCTCGGGCGCCGGAACCGGCAGCCGTTGCACGTTTGGCCATCCACCCTTCGCAGTGGTCCAGCCAGCGAACTTCGGCTTCCGTGGTGAAAATCAGTGAGTCCAACACCAGCAACCATGCGGCGTCGTTGGCATCTCCTGTGCCGGACCCGCCGGAAAGTTGTGTGCCGGCGTTGCTGGCCGCGGCCCGCCGCTGGCGAGTGTAGTCCTGCAGCAACTTCATCGAGGCTGTGCGTTGTGCCTGCACCACGGCGGAAACGTCAACGTCCGTGAGTGTCAGGGCCAGCGCCAACTTGATGGCCAACTCATTGCGCGGCGGATTTGTTGCGGCAACGGGCTGGGCAAACCAACCCATCACCTCGGTGCGACCGGCGCTGGTGATGCTGTAGATGACATGACCTTCGCCGTCGTCACCTTCCTTCTCTACCAGGGCATCGCGTTCCAACCGGTCAAGGGTGGTGTACACCTGCCCGATGTTCAGCGGCCAGGTGGAACCTGTCCGCTCCTCGAACTCGCCGCGTAGCTGGTAGCCGTAGCGCGGGCTTTCCGCCAGTAGCGCCAGTAACGAATGTTTGATGGACATCAATAATCCCCTTGCTCGGCGCGGAGGCCCCCAATGAACCCCCGCGACAACGGTATGCATACCGCGTATGGCAAATGTAGCTACTGAGTATGGTCAAAGCAAGCGGTGGAGCGTCATATTGGCCAAACGGCCCACACAATGCAGGCGCCGGTACGTCTACAGCGTCAACAGCACCTTTCCCACGTGCGCGCCGGAATCAAAGTATTCGTGCGCGGCGGCAACCTGGGTGAGCGGGAACGTCTTGTCCACCATGGGCTTGACGGCACCGCTGGCCACGAGCGGCCAGACGTGATCCCGCACGCCCTCCATGATGGCGGTTTTCTCGTCCACCGGGCGGGCCCGCAGCGTGGTGCCAATAATGGCCGCCCGCTTGGTGAGCAGCACACCCAGGTTGAGTTCCGCCGTCGCACCTCCCTGCAGGCCAATGACCACCAGGCGGCCGTAGGTGGCCAGTGCGTCAATGTTGCGCGCCAAGTACTTGGCCCCGACGACGTCGAGAATCACGTTGGCGCCCTGCCCGCCGGTGAATTCGCGGACCCGTTCCACAAAGTCGTGGGTGCGGTAGTTGACGGCCAGGTCCGCGCCGAGGTAGCCGGTGAGCATGGCGGCCTTTTCGTCACTGCCGGCCGTGGCCACAACCCGGGCCCCAGCGGCCTTGGCTAGCTGAATGGCCATGGCACCAACGCCGCCGGCCCCGCCATGGATCAGCACGGTCTCGCCGGCCTGCAGTTGCGCCGTCATGAAGAGATTTGAATACACCGTGGCGGCAACCTCGGGCAGTGCGGCGGCCGTGACAACGTCAACGCCCTCGGGCAGGGGCAGCACCTGGCCCGCCGGGACCGCCACCTGGGCCGCATATCCGCCACCTGTGAGCAACGCCACAACCTTGTCGCCCAGGCTGAACGGCTTGGTCACGTTGGGGCCAAAAGCGGATATCCGCCCGGATACTTCAAGGCCCAGAATGTGGGATGCACCCGTCGGCGGCGGATAGAAACCACGCCGCTGCTGCACGTCGGCACGGTTGATTCCCGCGGCAACCACGTCAATGAGCACCTCGCCGGGGCCCGGCACCGGAGCGCCCGCCTCGATGAGAGCCAAAACTTCCGGCCCGCCTGCACCCGTTGTAACAATCGCCTTCATGACCTTCTCCATCGCCTTCAAGTACCCGTGAATCATTGTTGTGCCGCCGCTCATTTTGGTGGCACAGCCCTGCCTATGAAACACTACTAGGGTAAGGAAGGTTGTCCGAGCGGCCGATGGAGCTGGTCTTGAAAACCAGTGTGCGGTAACCCCGTACCGCGAGTTCGAATCTCGCACCTTCCGCGCGTATGAAGGGAAGCAGTCTCATCACGAGGCTGCTTCCCTTTTCTTTGCCCTTTTGGCGCATTGGCGGCCCCGCGTGGCCGCACAAAGAACCTGGCGGGGGCACAGCCCTCTTGCGTCAACCACCCCTGTCCTTTTGACTCATTTTCGCCCACAAACGGCTCAAAACCCTGATATTTCATTGACCGAGACCGTCCGTTCATGGTTGATTCACATTCACGTGTTTGGCTCAAACACATTCCCGCGCGGCAGGCTGGGGGGCCGCCTTGTGCCGTCCTCCACCCTTGAAAACTGCGGATCATCATCACTCACGGCGCTGGGGAGCGCCACACTTTTGAGAGTTGGAGACATGACGAGCACCACCTTCATCAAGGCTGGGCTGGGGGCCGTGCTGGCCTTTGGCCTGGCCCTGGCCCCGCTGGCGGTTTCACCCGCCCTGGCCACAGACAACACGGCAACCCCCGAATCCACCGCGGCTGCCACGTCCACTGAAAGTGCGACGGCGCCACTCGCCCCAACCGGCACGCTCGCCCCCGCTGTGGCCCTACCGGGAGCCCTGGCCGCCCCTCACGTGGTCATCAACGAGGCTTACCTCAACGGCGGATCGGCCAACGCCACACACAAGAACAAGTTTGTGGAACTGTACAACCCCACCGGGGCAGACATTAGCCTCAGCGGCTGGTCGCTGCAGTACCGCTCCGCCACAGGCAAGGTGGCACCCACGGGCCTGACGGCGCTGAGCGGCACCATCAAGGCCAAGGCCCACTACCTGATCAAGGGCAATTCCAACGGCGACGCGGGCAAGGACCTGCCTGCCGACGACGCCGATTCGAGCGGCTTTGCCTTTGCCGCCGGCGGCGGAACCCTGATCCTCTCCAACCAGGCCGCCAAGCTGCCGGCTGATTTGGCCACCGGATCCCTGATTGGCGCCGCGGGCGTTGTTGACCTGCTGGGCTACGGCTCCTCCAATACCTTTGAAACCGCAGCCTCCGCTGCCGCCTCCGTGGCGGTGTCGCTGAACCGCACAGGCTTCGCGGACACTGACAACAATTCCACCGACTTCGCGGCGCAGCCCCCCACGCCCACCGGGACCGGCGGCGGTGACGAACCGCCCGCTCCCCCGGTTGACTCCGGGTCCAAGACCATTGCCGAGATCCAGGGCCAGGGCGCGGCGAGCCCCCTGGTGGGCACCACTGTCACCACCAAGGGCAAGGTCACTGCGAGCTACCCCTCCGGCGGGTTCAACGGCTACTACATCCAGACCCCGGGCACGGGCGGCGATATTGACGTCGCCACCCACAAGGCCTCCGACGGCGTCTTCGTCTACTCCCCGGCCACTGTGGCCGAGGCAAAGATTGGCGACTACGTCCAGGTCACGGGCCTGGTGACCGAGTTTGGCGGCGCCGCAGATGCCAACAAATTGACTGAAATCAGCGTCGACGCCGGCAAGCTGGTGACGCTGGCCGAGGCAGCCCCCGAAGTCAAGACCGCCGTCGTGGGCCTTCCCGCCACGGATGCCCAGCGGGAGTCCCTTGAGGGCATGCTGGTGGCACCACAGGGGACCTTCACAGTCACCGACAACTACTCGCTGAACAATTACGGCGAGATTGGCCTGGCCGCCGGAACCACCCCGCTGGTCCAGCCCACGGCCGTGGCACCCTACGGCTCGGCCGCCTACACCGCCAAGGTTGCCGAGAACGCCGCCCGCGCCATCAAGCTCGACGACGGCGCCAGCACCAACTTCCTCAGCGCAGCCGGGGCTGCCATGCCCCTGCCGTATCTGAGCCAGGGCACGCCCATGCGAGTGTCCGCGAAGGGCGAGTTCGGCTCCCCCGTCATCTTCGACAACCGCAACAACTCTTACAAGTTCCAGCCGTTGACGGCACTGACCCCGGACAACGCCAAGACCGTGCAACCCATCGGCTTCGGCAACAACCGCCCGGCGGCCCCCAAGAACGTTGGCGGAAGCCTGAAAGTGGCTTCGTTCAACGTGGAGAACTACTTCCCCACCACAGGGGACAAGGATGCCGGCTGCCAGTTCTACACCGACAGGGCCGGCAACAAGGTGACCGTCAAGACCGGCTGCCTGCAGCGCGGCGCCGCCGACGCGGTAAACCTCAAACGCCAACAGGACAAGATCGTGGCCGGCATCAACGCCTCCGGCGCGGACGTGCTCTCGCTGGAGGAAATCGAGAACTCGGCCAAGTTCGGCCTGGACCGCGACGACGCTCTGGCCAAGCTGGTCACCGCCTTGAATGCGGCCGCACCGGGTGTGTGGGACTACGTCCGTTCCCCTGCCGAGCGCCCCGCGCTGACGGACGAGGACGTGATCCGCACGGCGTTCATCTTCAAGAAGAAGGTGGCCGCACCCGTGGGCGGATCTGTCATCCTGGATGACGCCGCGTTTACCGGGGTTGCCCGCCAGCCGCTGGCACAGTCATTCAAGGTGGCCGGCGCAGCAGACTCTGCCAAGGTGCTGTTGATTGTCAACCATTTCAAGTCCAAGGGCTCAGCCCTTCCCGGCGATAGCGACCAGGGGCAGGGCAACTCCAACCTGGCCCGCACGGCCCAGGCCAAGGCTCTGGTGGCGTTCTCCACCAAGCTGCAGGCGGATCAGGGCACCGACAAGGTCCTGCTGATGGGCGACTTCAACGCCTACGGTTTTGAGGACCCCATCAACGTCATGACGGCGGCCGGCTATGTGGACCAGGACCCCAAGACCGGCAAGCACTCCTACAGCTTCGGCGGCATGGTGGGCTCGCTGGACCACATCCTGGCTTCCCCGGCCGCGGAGGCGCTGGTCAGCGGTGCGGACATCTGGAACATCAACTCCGCCGAGTCCGTAGCCATGGGCTACAGCCGCCACAACTACAACGTCACAAACTTCTACGAGCCCACGCACTACTCCGCCTCCGACCACGACCCGGTGGTGGTGGGGCTGAACTTGGATGCCGCGCCGGCGGACACCAAGGAGATCAACCTCCTGAACATCAATGACTTCCACGGCCGGATTGACGCCAACACGGTGAAGTTTGCCGGCACGGTGGAGCAACTCCGTGCGGCCTCGGGCGCAGGCAAGACGGCATTCCTGTCCGCTGGTGACAACATTGGCGCCAGCCTGTTCGCCTGCGCGTCGCAGCAGGACAAGCCCACCATTGATGTGCTCAACGCACTCGAGCTGCAGGCATCCGCGGTAGGAAACCACGAGTTCGACAGCGGCTATGCTGACCTGGACGGCCGTGTCAGCACTGCCGCAGCCTGGAACTATCTTGGGGCGAATGTCTACGCCAAGGGAACCAGCACGCCCGTCCTGGACGAGTACAAGATCGTCACAGTCAACGGCGTGAAGGTTGCCATCATTGGCGCCATCACCGAAGAAACACCCACCCTGGTGACCCCCTCCGGCGTCGCCATGCTGGACTTTGGTAACCCTGTTGAGGCCGTGAACCGGGTGGCCAAGAAGATCACCGACGGCAAGCTGGCCGACGTCATCGTGGCCGAATACCACGAAGGGGCCGGGGCCGGCACGCCCGACGGCGGCACCCTGGAGCAGGAAGTGGCGCAGGCTGGCGCGTTCAAGGAGATCGTGGAGCAGACCAGCGCCTCGGTCAACGCCATCTTCACCGGCCACACGCACAAGCAGTACGCCTGGGACGCACCAATTCCCGGCATCGGGGCCAACGCGGCCATCAAGACCCGTCCCATCCTGCAAACCGGCAGCTACGGGGAGAACATTGGCCAGATCCAGTTGTTCGTTGACAGCACCACGCACCAGGTGACCTCTTACACCGAACGCATCGTGCCGCGCACCGCCAACGACGACGCCGAACTCGTGGCCAAGTTCCCGCGCGTTGCGGCAGTCAAGACCATCACCGACAAGGCCCTGGCCGACGCCAAGGTGGCCGGCAGCGTCCCGGTGGGCAAAATCTCCGCCGACATCACCACCGCGCAGACGGTGGACCCCGTAACGGGCAAGTTCATCCGCGACGACCGCGCCAGCGAATCCGCCTTGGGCAACCTGGTGGGCAACTCCCTCCTGGACGCCCTCAAGGGCGAGCAGACAGGCGGAGCCGAGATCGGCGTCGTCAATCCCGGCGGACTCCGCGCGGACCTGCTGTACAAGAACACCGGCTTTGACGACGGCGTGGTGTCGTACGCGAATGCCAATGCGGTGCTGCCGTTTGTGAACAACCTGTGGACCACCTCGCTCACGGGCGCCCAGGTGAAGACCATGCTGGAGCAGCAGTGGCAGACCAACGCGGACGGCACCATCCCCAGCCGCCCGTTCCTGAACCTTGGCCTGTCCTCCAATGTGGACTACACCTACGATTCGTCCCGCAAGCTGGGCGAGCACATCACCTCGGTGGTCATCAACGGTGCGCCGCTGGATCTGAAACGTTCATACCGTGTGGGCACCTTCAGCTTCCTGGCAACCGGCGGCGACAACTTCCGTGTCTTCACGCAGGGCAGCAACACCAAGGATTCCGGGCTCATCGACCGGGACGCCTGGATCAAGTACCTGGGCGAAAAATCTGCTACCACGCCCATTGCGCCCGACTTCTCCCGCCGTGGCGTGGACGTGGTCAATGCCCCGGCCACTGTAGCTGAAGGCCAGAAAGTCAGCATTGGCCTGAACAAGCTGGACCTGACCTCACTGGGAGTCACGGCGTCCACCCAGGTCACGGTCCGCTACGAGCCCTCGGGCAGCGGCGGCGGGACCGGCTTTGCCGTTCTGGCCGGTGCGGTCCTGCCGGCCGAACTGGGCACCTTCCCCGTCACCAACGGCGCGGCAACACTGGCGTTCACGGTTCCGGCACAACTCAACGCCGGCCGTTTCACGTTCACCACCGACGGCGGAACGTACGCCAGGCTGCCCATCGCCATCCCGGTGTCGGCTGGCACGGGCACCCCGGTGCCCAGCACCGCACCCGGCACCGCGTCCCCTTCCACCAGCACGACGCCGGGAACGTCACCATCCGCGGGTGCGGGCAACGGTGCGGGCAACGGTGCGGGCTCCGGCAACGGTTCCGGTGACCTCGCGTCCACGGGCGCCGCCGCGCTTCCCCTGGGACTCGGTGCACTGGTCCTGCTCGGTGCCGGTGCCGCAGTCGCCATGGCATCACGGCGCAAGGCGGCCACCAAGCACTAGCAAGCGACTAGACGGATCCACCGCGCCCGTCCCCGCTTTTCGAACCCGTTCCGTCCTACGGGCGCGAAAAGCGGGGGCGGGCGCGGTCGTGTCAGCGGTCAGCGGTCAGCGGTCAGCGGTCAGCGGTCAGCGGTCAGCCCAGGATGTCGGCGGCAATCGCGTCGGCGTCCAGAACGGTGCGGTAGCCGCTGCGGTACTTCGCCGAGGCCTCAGCGGCGATGGCAGTGCCCCATTGCACCGAGGACAGCTGCAGACCCAAGACATACAATCCGTCAACGGGGACGCCTGTGCCGTCCAGGGGCCTGTACGGCGGCGCCGAGACGTCCAGGCCGCTGGTCACCACGGGTTCGCCGTCGGCCGGGAGCATGACGCGGGGACGGGCCAGGCCGTCGGCGAGCAAATTGGCCACCAAAACAGAGTCGCTGCTTTGAATTTGGTTAGCCGGGGCCAGCGCCTCCACCAGGTAGCCCGCTTCCCACGGAGAATCGGCAACCCAAGGCGAGGCGACGGTAAACAGCCCGTGCTGGATCCTAAAGACGGGATCGGGGCCAGCAAAGTGGACCACGCCGGCGCGCACCAACGCCGCCAGCTGCTCCATACGCACGGCAGGCGGCCCGCTGGCCAACCCCTCCACGAAGCCCTCGAACCAGCCGCGCAGCTCCCCCAGCCAGGAAACCTGCGTGATTCCCTTGTCCGCCACGAGCGACTTAATGATGGCCCTGCCGGCATTGAGCGCACCAATGGCCATCTTGACGGGATCGTCCTCGCCGCGGGCCGAGCCGGCGGCATCGGCGCTCAGGTAGGCCAGCACGGCGTCGTCCATCTGCGCATGCGAGATAAACCGGTGGGTGGTGCCAGTGCGCAGCGGGTGCCGGGACAGCGGCCGGGCAAGGCCCAGCAAATCGAGGATGTGCTCGGCCTGGACATGCCTGGCCAGCAGCTCCTTGAGCCGGGCCACCCACCCGGGGTCGCCGCCGTCGAGCCCTTCATGGAGCAGCGCATCGAGCTCGGGCAGGAACTGGGCCGAGACGGTTTCAGGAAGCGTCCGGGCCAGCGTGGTGTAGTAGGCCCAGAGGGTGTCGCGGTGCAGCAGGGGCCAAATGTCGTGGTCAAAACCGGCCGTGGCGCCCATGGCCTTGATGGCGGCCACCGCGTCCTCACCCAGAAAACGCAAGGTGACACTGTGCGGATAGTAGCTTTGCAGCTCCGCCTTGGCCCGGTACGGGGTGCCGCGCCGGGAGGCCCCCACAATCACGGGCTCCTGCCCCGAGGGCACGTACCGCAGCGCCGCGCCGGCCGGCTGCCCGGTGGGCTCAAAGGTGCCGCCGCGGCCCTCGGTGAGCTGGCCCAAAACGTCAAAGAAGTTCAGTCCCATGCCGCGCACCAGGACTGTTTCACCCGCGGGCAGCTGCGCCCAGTCCACGTCATTGGGCACGGCCGGCGGCAGGTATGTCAGGCCGTTGGTGCGGGCATCCTCGCGCAGGGCACGCTGGGCGGGGTTGAGCTTCGACTCCACATGGCCCAGGGCCAGCACCACCTGGTGGGCGTGCAGCTTTTTCCCGTCCAGAAGTGCGACGTCGAACCCACCGTTTTCGTGGGCCCTCGCCACCCGCTTCGCCTCGGTGGCGTGGACGGTGAGTGTCACGTTGTTGGGGAGCCGGTCCACGAGCTGCTCAAAGCACCAGCTCAGGTAGCGGCCATAGAGGGCGCGGCTGGGGAATCCCGAGGCTGCGAGCGCGGCAAGTTCGGCTTTGTCTTCAGCCGTGAGCATGTCCGCAGGTGTTTCACGCTGGGCAGCACGCCATTCATTGAAGGTGGCACCGGCCAGCGGCGGGGCAGCCACACCCTGGTCGGGAATCAGGGTGGGAAAAAAGCTCTGGGTGTTCATCAAGTACAGCCGCGATTGCCCCGTGCGCCACACATGCCCGGCACCTGGCGGAAAGGGATCCACCAGGTGGATGTGCAGCTCTTGCGCCGACTCTTTGTTCACGTGTTGGGCCAGTAGGCGTTCCATGACGGAAGTCCCGCGGGGCCCCGCCCCCACAATAACCACAGTCTGCACACCCATAGATTCCACTCCTTGAGCTTAACCGATGAGGCCCAACGCCGCTGGCGGAACCGTGCACCGGAGCCCGCGCGGCTGCCTAGGATGGGACTATGACGCAAGCACCGACACCTGTAAACATGGCCCCTGAGCCCCACGACGAGAACCTGTGGCTGGAGGACATCCACGGCGAGTCCGCCATGGCCTGGGTCCGCGAGCGCAATGCACGCACCGACGCCGCACTGCTGACCCCGAGCTATGCGGCACTTGAGGCATCCGTGCTGCAGGTCCTGGACTCCAAGGACAGGATCCCCATGGTGTCCAAGCGTGGGGATTGGTACTACAACTTCTGGCGCGACGAGGCTAACCCGCGCGGGCTCTGGCGGCGCACCACCTGGGAGAGCTACCTCAGCGAGTCCCCTGATTGGCAGCTCCTGCTGGACGTTGACGCCCTGTGTGCCGAGGAGGATACCCCATGGCTCTGGGCCGGGGCCTCGTTGCTGCGCCCGGCACCCGGTCAGGAGTACAGCCGCGCAATGGTCGCATTGTCCCCCGACGGCGGCGACGCTGTGGCCTACAGGGAATTTGATGTGTCCAGCCGCAACTTTGTGGAGGGCGGCTTCGAGCTGCCCGCTGCCAAGACGCGCCTGAGCTGGCGCGACACCGACACCCTGTATGTGGGGACCGATACCGGCGAGGGGTCCATGACGGCTTCCTCCTATCCGGCCGCCACCCGCATCCTGCGACGCGGAGAATCCCTGGCCGATCTGGCCGCCAAGGAGCCGCTGTTCTCGGTCCCCCTGGACCACCTCAGCGGAGGGGTTTCGCACAGCAGCACACCCGGATTTGAGCGGGACGTTGCCTACGACGTCCTGGATTTCTTCAACAGCCGCAGCTACCTGCGCGTGGGCGATGACTGGGTGCACATCGACGTCCCGGACAGCATGAACGTTTCGCTGCACCACGAGTGGCTCCTGCTGCGCCCGCGCACTGACTGGGCGCTTGACGGCGCTGTCCATGCCGCCGGCACCCTGCTGGCCATTGAGCTGGACGCCTTCCTGGCCGGCAGCCGGGAGTTGCGCACCATCTTTGCCCCCACGGCGGCCCAGTCGCTGCAGTCATGGAGCTGGACCCGGGACTACCTGCTGCTGAACCTGCTGGCGGATGTGTCCTCCACAATCCTGGTACTGAACCCCGCCGCGGACTGGGCTGTGCAGGAACTTGACGCCTGCCCGCCGCTGCATTCCGTGGACGCCTATGCCGTGGATTCCGAGGACCCGGAGGCCGGCAACGACTACTGGCTCATTGCCACGGGCTTCCTCACCCCCTCCACCGTGTACCGCGGCACCCTGCCCGCAGGGCTTGGCACCCACCCGGCCGGCACCCCGGTGGAGCCGGCCACGCTGGTGCGGGAGGCGCCGTCGTTCTTCACGGCGGAGAAGTACAGCGTGGAGCAGCACTTCGCGGTCTCGGCGGACGGCACCCGCGTGCCGTACTTTCAGGTGGGGCCCAAGGATCTGGTGCTCGACGGCGCCAACCCCACCTTGCTCAGTGGCTACGGCGGCTTTGAAGTGTCACGCACCCCTGCCTACAGCGGCACCGTGGGCCGGACGTGGCTGGATCGCGGCGGCGTGTACGTGGTGGCGAACATCCGCGGCGGCGGCGAGTACGGGCCCAGCTGGCACACGGCCGCCCTGCAGGAAAACCGGCACCGCGCCTACGAGGACTTTGCCGCCGTGGCCCGCGACCTGTCAGCCCGGGGCGTGGCCCTGCCGGCGCACCTGGGCTGCGCTGGCGGCAGCAACGGCGGGCTGCTGGTGGGCAACATGCTCACCCACTACCCCACGCTCTTTGGCGCCGTATCCTGCGGTGTTCCGCTGCTGGACATGCGCCGCTACACGAAGCTTTCGGCAGGCGCGTCCTGGATTGCCGAATACGGCGACCCCGACGTGCCGGAGCAGTGGGAGTTCATCAAAACGTTCTCGCCGTACCATCTGCTGCGCTCCGACGTCCGGTATCCGGCAACGTTCATTTGGACGGCAACCTCCGATGACCGGGTGGGGCCCGTGCAGGCACGCAAGATGGCGGCCCGGATGGAGTCCATGGGCATTGACGTGTGGTTCCATGAGGCGCTGGAGGGCGGCCATGCGGGGGCCGGCAACAACGAGCAGGCGGCACGTTTACACACGGCGTCGCACGAATTCTTGTGGCGGGCACTCACCGGCGGACTGTAGGAATTTTTCTTCATTTCCGCCAACCCCTGCCCTCGTTTTGCATTGAGGGCCCTCTCATGGGTAAAGTTTGGGATGCTGGTTAGGGGCTTCTACCTTAGCCAGTGCTGGAGACGTGCCAGAGCGGCCGAATGGGCTTCACTGCTAATGAAGTGTGGGGCACAACTCCACCGGGAGTTCAAATCTCCCCGTCTCCGCTGTAAAAATGCACCCTCAACTTTGTTGGGGGTGCATTTTTGTATGCTCAATTTGTATACTCAAGCCGTGCCGTCAACAGCGCGTTGCCCCGACCAAATAAACATCAGACCATTAGACTGGTGTCATGGCCGTAACTGACGAAGCAATCACCAAAATCAAGGAAATGATCATCTCCGGGGAGCTCTGTGCCGGAGATCGATTGCCGCCGGAAAAGGAACTCAGCGAGAAGCTGGGGCTTTCCCGCAGCTCCCTGCGCGAAGCCGTCAAGGCGCTGGAAATCATCAGGGTCCTCGACGTGCGCCGCGGCGACGGAACCTATGTGACAAGCCTTGAGCCCAAACTGCTCACCGAAGCCATGACGTTCATAGTGGACCTGCACCAGGACGAATCCATTCTGGACATCTTTGAAGTCCGTCGCATCCTGGAGCCTGCCGCTGCCGCCATGGCCGCCGGGCGCATCACGCCCGAGCAAATCACCGCACTGCGCGCCACCATGGAGAACATCAACGACGAAACCAGTGTTGAGTCCCTGGTGGAGCACGACCTCATCTTCCACGAACTGATTGCCACGGCCGCCAACAACTCCTACCTGTCCAGCGTTCTGGACGGGCTCTCCAGCAGCACCGTGCGCGCCCGCATCTGGCGCGGCCTCACCCAGGAAAAGGCCGTTGACAGGACGCTCTCGGAGCACGCGGCCATCATCGAGGCGCTGGAGCGCGGCGACGCCGAGCTGGCCAAGTCCCTGCTGACGGTGCACATCAGCGGCGTGGAGCACTGGCTCCGCCAAGCCCTCTAGCTTCCCCAACTGCCGTGACGGGGGGGGGAGGAGGGGGGGGGGGGGGGGGGGGGGGGGGGGGGCGGGAAC
>NZ_JBTNDR010000038.1:0-35976 GCF_054510895.1 Arthrobacter sp. HLT1-20
GGCACTACCAATGCAACGCTCCAAAGGCCGAAATGCCAAGGAGGTTGTTCACTGGCAACCCACGGAAGCTGTGAAACAGAAGGCCCCGGCCCTCACCTCATATCGTCTAGTAGTCGGCTCGCAATGCTATTTGCTGCAGAATTTTACGTACTTCGTTGGCAAATAAGGGTGCGCCATCGTCAGTCAGGGCTGCGGGAAGTTCCTTGGATCCCGACTTAGCGCTCCAATATTTGAACTGCCGCTTAGTTGTTGAGTATGTCGCGTCTGGTCGGCGTTCGGCGATGAGACAAAGGAACTGGTCTGGGGCGTAAATTTCAAACTCCAGGTTGTCGGCATGAGCTGCGAAATCCTTGACGTTGCTTGTGACCATATAGTCCGCCTTCCCCTTTTAAGCGGCTGCAATGACATGGGCATCACAGGGGTCTCCGGCCAAGAACTGAGGATCGATGACGTACTCGGTGACGATCGCATTGGGAAAGCCCTCTACGAGTGTCCTCCTCCAGCCGCCAACTTCTGCGTCAGACAGGTGCGGATTCTTCTTCCTGAGGTGGTAGATCATCTCGGCCAAAACGTCCTCGCTCCAATGCAAGGCGATGCCATCAAGGCCGCTTTCCTGTGACAGGAGACAAAACCAGTCACGAAGAGTGCGTGAATAGAGGATGTTGGCGTCGAGAAAAACTTTGGTGGCCCCTAGCTGCATACCTGATGTGATGCAGTCAGGAGCCATATCTGATGGATCCTAGTCAACAATGCCGAGTGTGTCTTCAATGGCACGGAAATCATCGAAAGCGTTCCGTTGCTCGTTTTGGAGGTCCTCAGCAAACTTTCGAATGGCTTCGCGGGTAAACCGAGTATGAGTCCCCACCTTTGTGGAGGGTACCTTGCCTTCTGCTGCTAGTTTGAGCAGGGTTGGCCGAGACATTCCCAAAGTTTTTGCAGCTTCAACGCTTGTTAAAACCAATGGGGGCTGGCTCAAGGTTATGGGTTGCCCCGAAGAAGCTAGATTCAGAACGATTCGGAGGAGTCGAACCAGTCCAGCTGGCAATTGCACTGCCAGTCCGTCCTTGGTCTCGATCTTGATGCGAAGGTCCTTTGGGTGGACGTCCTTGAATTTCAAGACCACTGCCTGGGCCTCGGAAATTTCAGTGGCTGTGAGGTCGATGGTGTTGAGTTCGCGAGCTGCACGCACAGTAGCCGCGGTGACTCCTTTCAGATATTTCAATCACGCCCGGTAAGTGAAATAAGTGCAAGTCGACTCATTGTGCGCATATGGGCTTGGCTTCGCTCATCAAACCGTCGGCGCCGACACATTGTCTGGCAATTCCCGCTCGGTTCTTTGGTACGTTGGGCATAACTTCACCATCTAAGGAGCTGGTATGGCAGCAATTGTTTTGGTGCACGGGCTTTGGTCTGACGGCACCAGCTGGGCCAAGGTGATCACGGAACTGCGGGCCATGGGGCACCACCCCGTGGCGGCACAGCTGAGCCTAGAGTCCTTTGACGACGACGTTGCCTCCGTCCGCCGAACCCTCGCCACGGTCTCCGGGCCAGTCCTGTTGGCCAGCTGGTCCTACGGCGGCGCGGTGGTGGGTGAAGCTGCACGCGGATCCGACGCCGTGAAGGCCCTAGCCTACGTTGCAGCCTTTGCCCCGGCGGAGGGCGAATCCGTCAGTGGGCTGTCCAGGAAGCACCCCGGCAGTCTCATCCCTCGCCATGTGGTGGTTGCGGGCAACTACACCTATATAGCTAGGGAACATTTTGGGGCGGTGATGGGTACCGACATTCCGGCCGAAGCCCTGGCGATTGCCGCGGCAACGCAGCGGTTGGTGCGGATCGGCGTGGACAGGACAAAGGTAGGGCCGCCGGCCTGGCTGGATCTTCCTACCCACTATCTGGTGGCCGCGGCGGATCAGGCGGTGCCAACCATTTTGCAGCGCGAAATGGCCGCGGCCATGGGAGCCACAGTTTCGGAGGTCAATTCCGGCCATGCGCCCTTGCTGTCGCATCCGCGAGAGGTGGCTGAGTTTCTGGACCGGGCCTGCGCGGCGATGGGCCATTCCTAGGATTCTCTTCGTACAGCAACAAAGGCAGAAGACCCAAGTTCGGCTGCCTGCCAGGATGGGGGTTATCCACAGGGCGAAGGAGTTGAACGGTTCGGCACCCGGAAAAGTGAAAAGATGCTTAAAGCAGAATCCCGGCCGTTTGATCGGTCCTCTTGGAGGACTACAGGGACGGTTCCGGGATGTTCTCTTCAAGAATACTCGAGGCAGCATCAGATGGACAACTCAAAAATCTGGGAGCTTGCTGAACGCAATTTCAGCCAGGCTCGTCTTTCCCAGTACGTGGTGGAAGCCAGCGGCAATGCGGAACTTGCAATGGCTCTCTACGCGTGGAAAACGGATGTCTCATCCGCATTTTGGGGCTCCCTTGGTCACCTAGAGGTGGCCCTTCGGAATGCCATTGATCGACAAATGAGTATCCGCCAAGGAAAGCTGGGCAGGGGAAGCCATTGGATTTTTGATGAGGCGAGTGAACTAGGCCGAGGCCGAGGTCGACGCGGTCGAAAGCACGGGCATCCATACGCCGACATCGCGATTGCCATTGAGCGAGTGCGCCACAACAACAAGCTAGTTGTTCCAGACCAGATCATCTCGGAGATCTCTTTCGGGTTCTGGCACCAAATGGTTTCCAAGAACCAGATGTTCCTGTGGCCGGATCTTGCATCGGCTTTTCCCTACGCGCCGGCCCGGAATCAGCGACTTATCAGTGACAAGGTGAAGTCCATGCGCACACTGCGCAACCGAATCGGCCACCACCACCGAATTTGGGAAGGTGACATCCCCCTGAGGTACGACGAGCTCATTCGGTTGGCGGGCTTCATCGATCCAGAGCTAGGCAGTTGGATCGACGTCGACAGCAAAGTTCCGGAAGTACTGCGGCGCCATCCAAGAACTCAACTTGCTGGTGGGTCGTAGCTGGAAAATCGGATTCGGTTGGGACTCAAACTGTGGCGTCAGAGTTTTCTGGGATCAGGAAATCCTAGTGAAATATAGCCCGGCGCACGCTTGCCTAGAGACGATGCGAGGACTGGAGTCAGCTCGTCCCAATAGTCGTGGACCACGGCGCGAGCCTTGCCCGGATACGGCCGGGTGATCCGACCGGCGTACTGTACAAGCCGTCCCCTGAAGGAAATTGGTGCGGCCAGAAACAAGGTGTCCAGCTTGGGACAGTCAAAACCCTCCCCAATGAACGAGCCGGTTCCCAGCACCAGCAGCGGCTGGTCGTCTGGTGCTTTATTCAAAAGTTCGACGGCGGCCTGCCGGTCCGCCGCCTTCATCCCACCTGAGAACACGACGGGGGTCAGGCCGGCTTCTTCGAAATGGATGCGGAATTTCTCCAGGTGAGCTTTCCACGTGGTGAGCACGAGGATGCGCGAGTTGGCAGCGTAAGCGGCCATGACGCCGTCGTAAATTTGCTCGAAACGTGACTGGTCCTCGATCAGGTCCCTGTAGATGACCGATATTTGGCCGGGCTCGCTCGGATCAGCGTCACCCGCATAGATGTAGCTGGTGCGGTGGAGTTGCAATTCCAATGCAGGTGCCGGAATCTCAAGCTCGTGGCGGGGCAGTTGGGCGGAGGCTACTGGCGCGATGGTGTGCTCAACCTGGCCGAGCTGGTGGTACATGAGCGCGTCCAGTTTGTCGCGGCGGTACGGTGTGGCGGTGAGGCCCAGCCAGCACCTAGCAGGAATCTGGTTCATGACGTGGCTGAAAGCAGCAGCAGGGACGTGGTGGCATTCATCGGCAATGACGAAGCCGTATCCTGCGGCCAGTTCGGCGACGTTGTCACGGCGGGCCAGGGTGGGCAGGAGTGCGACGTCGATGCGCCCTGTCGTTTTTGCCCGGCCGCCGCCGATCTGGCCGGGTTTCTCACCGAGCAGCTCGCGGATCTGTGTGCGCCACTGGTCTGCAAGCGCCTTGCGGTCCACCAGGATGAGGGTGGAGACGCCTCGCCGGGCAATGGCGGCGCAGGCCATGACGGTCTTGCCCGCACCCGGTGGAGCAACGAGGATGCCTTGCTCCACGTCCATCATCGCGTCTAAGGCCTGCTGCTGTTCAGGGCGGAGGCTTGCATTCAGCTGTACGTTGAGGGGATCGCCGGCGATTCTCTGATCTTCAATCTTCAACGTACTTCCAGCCGACTCAACGAGTTGCCGAAGCAAGGGGAGCAGACCACGTGGCAAGACGAGGTCACCTTCGAGGGTCTCATCGAAGAAGTGCAGAATGCGCGGCACGTTCCATGTAGATCTGCGCTGCCGCTGACGTTCATAGAACTCGGGGTTCAACATTGACGCCGCGTGCTTGACTGCGGAAATCATGGCGGGGCCGAGCTCGTTGGAACGGATGGTGAGTCGTGCGGCGAAGATCGCCCGCACAATGAGGGCAGGTCGGGGCACGATTTGTGAGGACTGCGGCAGTTCCAACCGGCTTACCTCCTGTCCGAGCCTGACTGCCGGCAGCCTGCGAATGAGTGTTGCAACTGCTGCAGGGGTGAGACGGTCAAGACTAGACAGGTAGGCCCACTGGTCTGTGTAGGGCTCCAGCGTGGTTGTGTCTAGGAACAGGGTAGTGCCGTGCTTGCGTCGCATTCCGTTCATGGGGGCTGCAATCAAGTTGCCCATGCCCTTGCCTGAATGGAAATCTTGGGAAGGGAACAGCCTGTCGTAACTCGACAGTTTCATGGTCCCGCGCAGGCCCATGGCTTCATGAATCAGCCCGGTGCCAAGCTGGCGTGCGCGCTCGCCGGTGACGGGCGCGCTGAAGAATATCCACACGTGGGCGCCGCGCCCGGACTGCGAGATTTCTAGGGCTGCCGGAATTCCTCTGAACCGCGCCGCCTTGACGTAGGCAAGGGCATCCATCATGGCAGCGGCACCGTCGAAGTCGGCTGCAATCCACCAGCAGGTGTCGTTTTGCAGCAGCGGGTAAAAGCCGATGTGGGAATCGCCGCGTAGATGGCTTGCGATGGTTTCCGGCGTCAGTGGCAGAAAGTTGGCCTCGTTGCGGGAGCTACCCTTCCACCATCCGCCAGCAACCGCGGGCACCCAGCCAGAAGTCCCCTTTGTTGGATTCTCCCAACGCTTGGCGTACACATCCGTGCGTGCGCGAAACAGACTTTGGTAAAAGTGCACCTTGGTTTCCGGCGGCGAGTGCATCGTGACGGGGCCCAGAGGTGTGACTGTTGCCGCGAATGCTGGCTGGTCCGGGCGGGCTGCTTTTGCTTCCTCCGCACTGAGTTCCAATAGTTTGCGCAGGCGGGCGTTGTCGAGGCGTAGTTCCTCGATTTCCCGTTCCAGGGCGTGATCGGTGCCGGGGGAGAGGCCAGGCAGCGGCTCCTGGCTGTCGTCGGGATTGGTGTTGGCGGTCACAGCTTCAATTCTGCCTTGAAACACGTGAATCGCTCCAACAGCGGATCCGACGAGCTGTGCCCCTCGAAAGGGAACTTGAATGTCAAGTTCAGATATATGTCTAATAGAGTTATTCATGCAGCACCGGCTCCTCTGCAAGCAGTTCAGGGGATGAACCCGACAAACAGTGCGTGCCATTTTTGGGCGGATTTTGTTCCTAGGATCGCCTGGGTTTTGGTTCTTCGTGTGCTGAGGCGCTTGTGGGTGGGCTCCGATCCATCCGCAAGCGCATTTTCATTGTCCCATTAAATTTGAATGACAAACAGTGTGTTGCTGCTCTTGACGAGGTCTAGTGAGGTGGCTTACAGTCATGCCTAGAGGCTATTTGAAGGCTCTGACATTGAAGATCAAATGGACGGGGGACTCCATGATTTCTGCAGCAGCGCACTCAGTTTGGGCAAAATCAGACCGTGATACGGGCGATTCCATGTCACTGTGGCGTCACATGACGGACAGTGCTGGAGTTGCCGCAAGGCTCTGGGATGAGTGGCTGCCGGAGTCCGTGAAACAGCAGATCGTTCAAGGTTCAGGATCGAAGGATGAGCCCGAAGCCCGGACACTTGTGATGTGGCTTGCAGCTACGCACGATTCTGGAAAAATCCACCCGAGGTTCTCCTACCAGGTGCCCGGACTGGCCGACAACATGCGCGGCCATACGCTGCCAATTGCTGATGACTACACTCCGGAACAGCGCATCCCGCACTCGGTGCTCGGCTACTCTATTCTCCGGGACTGGTTGGAGAGCAACCGCGGATTCAGTCCAGCAATCGCAGCTTCCTATGCATCAATCTCTGGCGGCCACCATGGGGTTCCACCAAACCAGAGCTCCATTCGTCAATCAGACGAAACGCTTCCAGCCCTCAGGGGAGCCTGGCATGAAGTCCAGAAGGAACTGCTTGACGCCTGTGCGGAATTTACCGGAGCTAACGAATTTCTTGATCAATGGCGCACCCGGAGATTGAGCCCAGAGTCGCAAATGCTGCTGACAGGAGTAGTGATCATTGCCGACTGGAATGTGAGCGATCCGGAGATCTTCGGCTACAACGACTACACAGAAACCGCCCAACGCGTGGCCAAAGCTTGGGCCCAAAGGCTGCTTCCGCCTCCGTGGCGTGCTCCGAGAGACCGCCCGCCGTTTGAAGAATCGTTTGCGGGCAGATTTGGGCTCCCCGCCGATATCCAACCCAATGCCATGCAGCGCAAAGCTGTGGAAGTTGCCACGGGTATGGCGGAGCCTGGACTAATGGTCATCGAGGCGGGCATGGGTGAAGG
Source organism: Arthrobacter sp. HLT1-20 (assembly GCF_054510895.1). Taxonomy (NCBI): domain Bacteria; kingdom Bacillati; phylum Actinomycetota; class Actinomycetes; order Micrococcales; family Micrococcaceae; genus Arthrobacter; species Arthrobacter sp. HLT1-20. Next base: position 6,740 of record NZ_JBTNDR010000038.1, read on the forward strand.
AAAAACTGAAGCTGCTTTTGCCGCGGCAGAAGTTTTCGCCAGCAAGTGGGGGCTCGGCGGTGTGATCATCGGCCTCCCGACACAGGCCACGAGTAACGGTATGTTGACCAGATTCCTTGACTGGGTGGAAAAATTACCAGATTCTGAGTCAGCGAATGCCACCCGAAGCGTGTTCCTGGCCCACTCGAAATCAAGCCTGAACGACGAATTCGCTGGTCTGCCCCGTTACAGTTCAATCAGCTCGGTCTACGACGAAGCCACCGATTCCCGAAAAGGCGGGGATGAACCACATGCTGTTATCGCGCATCAATGGCTCTCCGGGCGCAAGAAGGGCTTGCTCGCCAACTTTGTTGTGGGAACAGTTGATCAAATTCTCTTCTCCGCACTTCAAAGCAAGCATGTTGTCTTACGGCATCTGTCACTTGTCGGAAAAGTAGTCATCATCGATGAAGTTCACGCCTACGATTCGTTCATGAATGAGTACCTGAAACGGGTGCTCCACTGGCTAGCACGGTATGAGGTGCCGGTCATCATGTTGTCGGCAACCCTTCCCGCCGCAACAAGACAAGCCCTCATGGAAGCGTATGAAAACGGAAGGAAAGGGCAGGAGGTACCGCTGCCCGCAAAACAGTTTGGCCGGCGTCGTACTCCAAAACCAGAGCCGGCAAAAGCGACTGCCCTCGATGGAAATCCGGGATACCCACTCGTTATTGCGAGCAGTTCAACGGGACCAACCATGGCGCTGCCAAAAGCCACAAGTGCAGGAATCCAGGTCCGGCTGCAGGCCATGGCAGATGAGGTTTCTGTCCTAGTCGCAGATGTAAAGGCAGCGACTGCAGATGGAGGATGTGTCGGGATTATCTGCAATACAGTTGACAGAGCCCAGGAAGTTTTGGCCGCGTTGGCCGAAGTCTGTGAGCCAGAGGAGCTGATCCTTGACCACTCTCGTTTTGCCGCGCCAGACAGGGCCGAGGTGGAACTGCGCATCAGGGAACTCCTTGGACCCGATGAGTTCGTCGCAAGGGCTGGTCGAGAACGGCCGCACCGCCTGATCGTTGTTGGCACCCAAGTGCTTGAGCAGTCGCTCGATATTGACTTTGACCTCTTGGTGTCAGATTTTGCTCCAACGGACTTGCTGCTGCAGCGCATCGGACGGCTGCACCGGCGCAGGACTCCTGCCAAGCCGCGGCTGCAGCACTTCAAGGAGCCAACGTGCTGGGTACGGGGCGTGGTTGACTGGGAAAGCGAGCCGCCGGAATTCGATAAGGGGTCCATTGCTGTCTACGGGCAGTGGGCGCTCCTGCGCAGCGCTTCCGTCCTGGAAAACAAGCGTTCTGGCGGCGAAAAAATTGCCATCCCGAGCGAAATCCCGGACCTGGTCCAAGCGGCGTACGCAGAGGAATTCACTGTGCCATCGACTTGGGCTTCTGTGATGGATAAGGCCGTAAAGGAGCACGAGGAATTGCTTGCCCGGAAGGTCAGCGATGCCCAAACATTTCTTTTGAAGAAGCCTGAAGAGTTCACCCTCGGTGCCGCCACCGGGTTCCTGGAGACCAATCGTGGAGATGCCAAAGAGGAAACCAAAGGCATGGCCAGGGTGCGGGATATCGACGAATCCATCGAGGTCATTCTCATGTATCGGAGCGACGGGGCACGGTTCCTGCCGCATCTGACGGAGTTCGGTGACCAGGTGGTGCCTATGGACACCCCGCCCGAATACCACATGGCAAGGGCATTGAGTTCGTGCACTGTGCGGCTGCCTGGCTTACTTTGTCAGTGGTACCGGGTAGACAAGGTGCTACATGAACTCGAAGCGGATGGAGTAGCCGCCTGGCAGAAATCTCCCTGGTTGAAAGGACAGTTGGTGCTGTTTCTGGATGAATCGCTAACCGCCGTGATCGATGGTGTTGAACTGCATTACGACAAAAGGCTTGGGCTGCAACACAAAACATTGGACAAAGGAGACTCATGAGCGACGTACACCCCACCTTTAGCCTGGTCCGGGATCCGTGGATCAGCTGCTCCATGCTGGATGGTTCCCTGACGGAGCTTTCCCTGTGGGACATCTTCGAGCGGCGTTCCGAAGTGCGGCGCCTCGCCGGTGAACTGCCCACCCAGGACTACGCTGTATTGCGTCTCTTGCTGGCAATCTTGTACCGGGCCATTCCCGTCTTCAAGCGGGAAAATATGGTTTCAATCTGGCAGCAATACTCCAGTGAACCTGAAACGCTCTGGGCTGTGGCCTCGCACTATTTACAGGCAGTTGAAGATTCCTTCCAGCTCTTTGACGGTGAAGAGCCCTTCATGCAGGTGGCGGACCTGAGTACCCAGTCTGAAAAGTACGACGGCGTTTCCCGCCTGATTGCCGACGTCCCCAGCGGGCACCAGTACTTCACAACTCGCGCCGGCCGCGGCCTGGACTCTCTGAGTTTTGCTGAGGCCGCCCGGTGGCTGATCCATGTGAACGCTTTCGACTTTTCTGGCATCAAGTCAGGCGCAATTGGTGACGTCCGTGTGAAAGGCGGAAAGGGGTATCCAATTGGTACAGGTTGGGTTGGCAGCACCGGCGGCGTCTACTTTGAAGGCTCAAACCTGGGTGAGACACTGCTGCTGAACTTGGACCTGCAAACGGCATCCAGCCAGCAGGGCAGTGAGGACATTCCTGTCTGGGAGCGGCCACCCCTGGGGCCTGGCGAAGAGCGCTCAGGGCAGAAACCGGGAGGTCCATCAGACGCGTTGACCTGGCCCAGCCGCAGGGTCAGGCTGTTCCCCCGGGACGGCCGGGTTGTGGAAGTCATGGTCTCCAACGGTGACAAACTGGCTCCCCAGAATATGCTTGCCGATGCTTACACGGCCTACCGCTACAGCAAACCCCAAAGCGCAAAGTTCAAAGAGGCTACCTATATGCCCAAAGAACATGACGCCGAGCGGACGCTGTGGCGTGGCATCTCCTCGCTGCTCATTCAAGGAACATCCTCCGCCACGGACGAGAACGGCATTGTCCAGCTGCTTCCGCCCAAAGTGACTGAATGGGTGGCGCTGCTGGCCAACAACCGAGTCCTGGATCCACAAGCGGTATTGAATGCCCGTTTGGTGGGCATGATCTATGGGACCCAAAGTTCCGTGGTCAGCGAGATTATCGATGAATCCCTGCCAATGCACTTGAGCCTTCTTGCCTCGGCCTCCGCTGAGGTCTCCGAGGCCGTCAAGACGGCGGTGGCAGAAACGGACCACGCCATTTGGGCTTTGGGGAGCTTTGCCGGTGAGTTGAGCGTTGCCGCTGGCGGCGACCCGGAACCCCCTCGTGAAGGGATCAGACAGCGCGCTTTCTTCGCTGTCGAGGAACCGTTCCGGGCATGGGTACTTGGACTGCGGGGCGAAGAAGAGCCTGAAGCAGTTCGGGAGGCGTGGAATCTCAAAGCCCGTCAAATTCTTCAAGAATTGATCGCCGCAGAGGTCTCTTTCGCAAGCACCGCAGCGGTCATTGGACGTTATGTCGATGGGCGTCTCATTTCCGCGGCTACGGCGGAAAACCGCATCGCATACAAGCTTCGTCTACACCTGCCGCTCAAGGCAGAAATTGAAGGAGCCAGGGCGCGTGCCCTGGCTGACGCCAACTCAACAAGTAAGGGGGTATGACACGTGGAAAAGGAAACGAACAGCACGCTGGAAGAGTTCATCCATAAGAAAGTGGATGTACTGCAAAAATCCTATGTCTTTGGTGACCGACGCGGATCAGCTGCAACTTTGGCCATGCTACGTCGGGCGGTGGGCAAAGAGCCAGGTGTGGATCCAGACATTTGGGATGTCACTGTTGTGGGGCTTCCGCCTTGGTATGTCGGCAAAACGGACGCGCCGTCAGAAGGGGAACACGCTGCGCACACCGCAATGACTCTGTATGCGGTGCACCAACAGTCCAAGACAACACCAATGCATCGCGAGGGTCCTTCATTGGGGCGTGCCGTCGCAAAACTGGCAAAGAGCCGATCTGCAACTGAGTCGCCGGAAGTCTCCAAGGCAGTCAAGCGGAGATTTGATGCGCTGCTGACCGCAGTGACCTTTGACGAGTTGGTGACCCATGCACGTGGACTCATCCAGCAGCTTAGGGCCGCTGACATCAGCCTTGACTACGGCCGTTTTGCGGAGGACTTGAGGAAACTGCAGCTCGCAGACCAAGCTGACTCCGTTCGACGACATTGGGGGCGGGATTATTCCTACGAACTCTTCAAACCCAGCAAAACTGAATCGTCAAAAACATCCACATCAGCAGAAAACAAGTAAGGGAGAAGTTTCATGAGCAATACTTTCCTGGACATTCACGTTCTTCAGACCGTCCCGCCGAGCAACATCAACCGGGACGACACCGGTTCGCCCAAAACCGCCATCTTCGGAGGTACACGCCGCGCCCGTGTCTCCAGCCAGGCATGGAAGAAGGCTGTTCGCCGCGAGTTCAGTGAAGCCCTGGACAAATCCCAGTTGGGAACCCGCACCAAGCGCGTCGTGGAGATGGTCGCCGAGCAGCTTGTGGCAGTCGGCAAGCTGGAAGTTGATGAGGCGAATGCGCTGGCCGCCGAAGCCCTGACGACCGGCGGATTCAAGTTTGAAAAGCAGACTAAGGCGGCCGATGGCAAGGCTAAACCGGAAACCATTGGCTACTTGATGTTTGTCAGCAATCTTCAGGCGCTCCGCCTGGCTGAGCTGATTCTTGCTGTGCGCGGTGGTGGCGAGGCACTCACGAAGAAGACCGTCAAGGAAGTGCTCGATTCCGAACACAGCATTGACATTGCACTGTTCGGCCGGATGATTGCGGACAATGCTGACCTCAACGTGGACGCCAGTTCACAGGTTGCCCATGCGATCAGCGTCCACCCTGTTGAGACAGAATTTGACTACTTCACGGCTGTTGACGACATCAACCCGGAAGAAGAGTCCGGTGCCGGGATGATCGGAACGGTCGAGTTCAACTCCTCAACTCTGTACCGCTATGCGACAGTCAATTTGAATGCTCTGGTGGCCAACTTGGGTGACAACGCTGCCGCCGTTAGGGCTGCTGAAGCGTTCGTGCGGGCATTCATCGAATCGATGCCGACAGGCAAACAGAATACTTTTGCCAACCGCACACTCCCGGACGCCGTCGTGGTTTCAATCAGGGAACGCCAGCCCGTGAACTTGGTGGGCGCTTTCGAGGAAGCTGTCCAGGCCCAAGACGGCAAAGGCCGGCTTCAGGTTGCTGCAGAGCGCTTGGCCAGGCATGCAAACGATCTGAATGAAGCATTCTCCCAGGTTCCTGCCCGGACGTTCGTCATCTCACCCACTAGTGCGACCACTGCATTGGAAGCGTTGGGGGAGAAGACCACCATGGGTGGCTTGATCACCGCACTGGGTGAAGATCTCGGCACCCGCATGGGACAGACGGTGTGAGCGTCTTGATGCTTCGGCTGGCGGGCCCCATGCAAGCCTGGGGGGACAGTAGCCGGTTCGTCAGTCGGGGGACCAGGCAAGAACCAACCAAGAGCGGCATTCTTGGGATGCTGGCGGCAGCCCAAGGGCGGCGTCGAACGGAACCCATCGAGGATCTGGCCCAATTGAAGTTTGGGGTTCGCATTGATCAGCCTGGGCAGTTGTTGCGTGACTTTCAAGTTGCAATCAGCCCGGATGGGAGTAAATCCATGCCATTGTCCTACCGCTACTATTTGGCAGATTCAGTGTTCCTTGCTGCTGTCGAAGGGGAATCAGAGCTCATCCAGGGGCTCCAGGATGCGCTTACCGATCCTGTCTTCCCGCTTTATCTTGGTAGGCGCTCGTGTGTTCCCTCTGGAAAGGTGTGTCTTGGAATCCGGGAAACCGATCTGGACACCGCCTTGCGGGAGGAAAATTGGCAGGCAGCGGATTGGTATCAAAGGAAGCAGAGCGCAGTTGAAGTGAGTCTTTCAATAGTTCGTGATGCGCTTACATCGAATGAACTAGGGGAAACAGTTCGTGATGTGCCGTTGAGCTTTTCGCCTGAGTCGAGGGAATACGCTTGGCGTACCGTTGTCCGGCCTCGCCCGCAGTACGTCAAGAACCCGTATGGGAAAGAGTCTGCCCATGAACCAATGGCAGAGCTGGGAGGCAGCTAGATGTACTTGTCGAAAATGGCGTTGAATCCTGCACGACGTGGTGGACGCTTCCTCTTGGGGAACCCGCAGGCCATGCATGCTGCGGTCATGTCATCGTTTCCACCCGCGGACACGGTGGGTCAACGTGTCTTGTGGCGGGTTGATCGTTTGAACCACGACGTTAATCTCTACGTCGTTTCTCCAAAGGAACCTGACTTCACCCATGTAATCGAGCAAGCAGGATGGGCTACTTCAACATGGCAGAGCCGGGACTACACCCCGCTTCTGGAGCGCGTTGCAAACCAGCAGCAATGGGGGTTTCGCTTGCAAGCAAATCCGGTCAAGCAGTCGGCTATGGGGGAGACGAAAGGCAAGCGTCTTGCGCACGTCACTCCAGATCAGCAGATCGAGTGGCTCAGGCAGCGGTCTCAAGCCAACGGGTTCTTGATAGCTGACGGACCGGACGGGGAACCCTGGGTTCAGGTCAATTCCAAAACCAAGTCGACGTTTGCCCGGCAAGATCCCAATCATTCCGGCAAGACGGCTGCAGTGACTTTGGTCCGCGCCCAATTTGATGGTCAATTGGTGGTCACTGACCATGAGTTGTTTAAGACAGCACTGACGCAAGGTATTGGCCGCGCCAAAGCCTACGGGTGCGGGCTGCTGACCATCGCAAACATGAGCCAAAATGGCTAGCGGGACCGGCGCTCGTCCACCGGACTTGCAAGAATTGGTGCGGTCCAAGGACCGTATTTCTTTCATCTATGTTGAACGGTGCATCGTTCATAGGGATGCCAATGCCATCACGGTGACCGACGAGCGTGGTGTCATCCATATCCCAGCAGCAACGCTTGGCGCGTTGCTGCTGGGCCCCGGCACGCGCGTGACCCATCCGGCAATGTGTCTCTTGGCTGATTGCGGAGCGACGGCTGTCTGGGTCGGCGAACGGGGCGTCCGGTATTACGCACACGGACGATCCCTCGCTCGATCCTCGCGGCTGTTGGAGGCCCAAGCAGCCCGAGTCTCCAACCAACGATTGAGGCTCGCTGTGGCTCGTGAAATGTACAGCATGAGGTTTCCTGGTGAGGAGATCAGCACGTTGAGCATGCAACAGCTCCGGGGCAGGGAAGGTGCGAGGGTGCGCAAGATTTATCGTCAGCAATCGGAAGCCACGGGCGTTGCATGGAGCCGACGGGACTACACACCAGAAGATTTTAGTGCTGGCGACACCATCAACCAATGCCTGTCTGCTGCACACGCTTGTCTGTATGGCATCGTGCATTCAGTCATCGTAGCCATGGGCTGCTCCCCAGGGCTTGGCTTTGTTCACACCGGTCATTCACGTTCATTCGTGTACGACATTGCGGACCTGTACAAGGCGGAAATCACCATCCCCGTGGCCTTTGCCGTAGCCAAGGAACTGCCGTCAAGTCCCGGTTCTGAGACGCGTCGCGCGGTGCGCGATGCCGTGCATGATGGGGCCATTTTGGAACGTTGCGCCCGCGATATCAAACGTCTTTTGATGCCTGAAGACGATGGTGAGGTCGAAGCCAACTGGGATGCCGACGTCGTAAATCTGTGGGACGACCAACGTGGCCAAGTGGCATCTGGTACGAACTACCAACCGGGGCCTGAATTGGAACCAGATCCGGAGCCCGACGAATGGTCGTAGTAGTTTTGTCCGCCTGCCCCGAAGGGCTCCGCGGCGATCTCAGCAAGTGGTTGTTGGAAATCAGTGCAGGTGTTTTCGTTGGATTTATTTCCGCACGGGTCCGGGAACTCCTATGGGCGAGAATCATCGAGTTGGCCAAGGATGGCCGCGCAATAATGGTGCATTCTACGAGGGGTGAACAGAGAATGGCGTTTCGTGTTCACCGAAATCAATGGCAACCCATCGACATGGATGGCGTCAGTATGATTCTCAGGCCTGCTTCCAGAAAGGAGGTCTCTGCAGAACCCGATGTGAGACCTGGATGGAGCAATGCAAGCAGGTACCGAAAAGCTGCTCGTCGTCGGTCAAATTGATGGACGAGTAGAATCAAGATGAATCAAAACTTGCTGGCCCGTGGATAAAACCGCAGGTCAGCAAGTGTGTTCCCCGCGCTGGCGGGGATGAGCCCGGTGGCGTACTGGAAGTTGTAGACCTCGGCGTGTGTTCCCCGCGCTGGCGGGGATGAGCCCCGGGCCAGCAGCTCATTCACGTACGGGACAGCGTGTTCCCCGCGCTGGCGGGGATGAGCCCTGGCCGGTCGATGCCTTGGGTGGAATTATTCTGTGTTCCCCGCGCTGGCGGGGATGAGCCCGGTATCCGTGGAAGGCTGTGGCGCGGACTGTGGTGTTCCCCGCGCTGGCGGGGATGAGCCCTTTCCGCGTTGGGTCCTTGGGGGGCCTCGCAGGTGTTCCCCGCGCTGGCGGGGATGAGCCCCGGGTCAGCCCACCCTGCACATACTCAGTGACGTGTTCCCCGCGCTGGCGGGGATGAGCCCCGGCGAAGTAGAAGCCGGTGGAAGGGCTGGCGGTGTTCCCCGCGCTGGCGGGGATGAGCCCCACAGCAGGCCCCGGCGTCAAGCTGCAACTCAGTGTTCCCCGCGCTGGCGGGGATGAGCCCGGCGTCAATGACAGGCGAGGACATGAGCTTAGGTGTTCCCCGCGCTGGCGGGGATGAGCCCAAGCGCTTAGAAGACTACCTCCGCTTCCGTGCGTGTTCCCCGCGCTGGCGGGGATGAGCCCTCAGTAGCTCGCAAGGCAGGCATCCCGCTCACGTGTTCCCCGCGCTGGCGGGGATGAGCCCGCAACCTCCGCCACGTCAGGGACCGCCACGTAGTGTTCCCCGCGCTGGCGGGGATGAGCCCACTCTCCATCACCGGGCCTGCCGGGGCGAAAGGTGTTCCCCGCGCTGGCGGGGATGAGCCCTAATGCGGGGCGGCAGAACGGTGGCAGCAACCGTGTTCCCCGCGCTGGCGGGGATGAGCCCATTAGCGAGTAGACGCCCACGGCCAGCTCTATGTGTTCCCCGCGCTGGCGGGGATGAGCCCGTTCACCACGTCCGCCGCTTGGGCCGGGACAGGTGTTCCCCGCGCTGGCGGGGATGAGCCTAGCCCAAGCAATCGGAGTAAGTGGTACGCGCAGTGTTCCCCGCGCTGGCGGGGATGAGCCCCCCACCCAATAAGTAAGGCCAGCCACCGCGCAGTGTTCCCCGCGCTGGCGGGGATGAGCCCGAAACACGCGACAATGTCCGCAAGACCGTCTATGTGTTCCCCGCGCTGGCGGGGATGAGCCCCCCCGGACGGTCAGGCTCACCCGCCACATCGTGTGTTCCCCGCGCTGGCGGGGATGAGCCCACTGATGCCGCCACCATTGGTCAGCCAGTACGGTGTTCCCCGCGCTGGCGGGGATGAGCCCACGACCTCGACGTGGCCGCCAGGCTCGAGCTGGTGTTCCCCGCGCTGGCGGGGATGAGCCCGATAGCGCCGATAGCGCGGCCGCCAATGGCAAGTGTTCCCCGCGCTGGCGGGGATGAGCCCGGGAGTCGACTTCTCGGGCAAGGACTTTTCGGGTGTTCCCCGCGCTGGCGGGGATGAGCCCGGGCGTCGCATACCGACACCGACAAGCCGCCTGTGTTCCCCGCGCTGGCGGGGATGAGCCCGGGGGTCAGTAACGTGGCCTGTGTTGGTGCCAGTGTTCCCCGCGCTGGCGGGGATGAGCCCGCCTGCTTCACATCTTCCTTGCTTGCCATGTCGTGTTCCCCGCGCTGGCGGGGATGAGCCCATTCTTCCCTGCTGTAGCCTCTGCAACTCCGAGTGTTCCCCGCGCTGGCGGGGATGAGCCCTGTTCACTGACTCTGAACTCACCCTCGCTGATGTGTTCCCCGCGCTGGCGGGGATGAGCCCAGGGTCACGCGCCGACCAATCCATTCAGAAGCGTGTTCCCCGCGCTGGCGGGGATGAGCCCAACCGGGAGCAGCTGGTCTATGGAAACACAGGGTGTTCCCCGCGCTGGCGGGGATGAGCCCCCGTGAGCGGCGACCAGATCACACTCAACTACGTGTTCCCCGCGCTGGCGGGGATGAGCCCCACTCATTCACGCCCGGGTACGCCATGATCTTGTGTTCCCCGCGCTGGCGGGGATGAGCCCAAGTGACCCAATAGTGGCCGAAAGTACCCCACGTGTTCCCCGCGCTGGCGGGGATGAGCCCATCCGGCCGCCGAAAACTGCGCGGGCCGCAAAGTGTTCCCCGCGCTGGCGGGGATGAGCCCAGGTTCGGTGTCCGGTACTGCCAGCCGCTCTCGGTGTTCCCCGCGCTGGCGGGGATGAGCCCAGAAAAGTTCCCACGGCTGGCTGCGACTCTGCGTGTTCCCCGCGCTGGCGGGGATGAGCCCCCTGTCCAGGGATCAGCTTCTGAGCGTTCGAAGTGTTCCCCGCGCTGGCGGGGATGAGCCCACAGCTGATAATCCCGCAGCTCAAACGGCGGCGTGTTCCCCGCGCTGGCGGGGATGAGCCCAAAACACCAAACCACATACCCCGTTACACCGGAGTGTTCCCCGCGCTGGCGGGGATGAGCCCCTCGGCACCGCGACCGAGGGAGACTCGCCGGCGTGTTCCCCGCGCTGGCGGGGATGAGCCCAACACGATCCGCTCACGCGGCCGCAACCCTGTGTGTTCCCCGCGCTGGCGGGGATGAGCCCCTGGGCGGATTCCACTATGGACTTGACCTGTCGTGTTCCCCGCGCTGGCGGGGATGAGCCCAAACAAGGCCAGGCAAAAGGCGTAGACACCTTGTGTTCCCCGCGCTGGCGGGGATGAGCCCAACCTGCCGCGACAACCGGGCGGCGAGCGCTGGTGTTCCCCGCGCTGGCGGGGATGAGCCACCAATTGAGGATTCCCACGAACAGTTCCAAAATGTGTTCCCCGCGCTGGCGGGGATGAGCCCTAATGGTGCCGTCAGTGTCGGTGGATCCTGAACGTGTTCCCCGCGCTGGCGGGGATGAGCCCGGCCTCCCCAACCGGTGGGCTGAAATCTACATGTGTTCCCCGCGCTGGCGGGGATGAGCCCGTCACGGCGTGAACAAACCCAAAAATGCAGGAGTGTTCCCCGCGCTGGCGGGGATGAGCCCGGTGCGTTGACAGTGATGCCGTTGTAGTCGGCGTGTTCCCCGCGCTGGCGGGGATGAGCCCGGCTATAAGTACACATAAACACGGGCCGCCAAGTGTTCCCCGCGCTGGCGGGGATGAGCCCGTGTGACGGAAACCCAACGGCATGACGTCGCGGGTGTTCCCCGCGCTGGCGGGGATGAGCCCCGACTTTATCCGCAGCTACGTAAGTGTTTTTCGTGTTCCCCGCGCTGGCGGGGATGAGCCCGGTACATACAAAGGGTGAGCCGCCAAGTGCCCGTGTTCCCCGCGCTGGCGGGGATGAGCCCAGTGTCCGGTTAGCGCCCCGAGCTGTTTTGCCGTGTTCCCCGCGCTGGCGGGGATGAGCCCCACAACTCGGGGCGACGTGCGCGGGTCTGTGAGTGTTCCCCGCGCTGGCGGGGATGAGCCCTTTCCCGGCGTCACGCAGGGACTCAATCCACTGGTGTTCCCCGCGCTGGCGGGGATGAGCCCATGTCAAAAACCTTGGCGAGCCTGGATTATGGGTGTTCCCCGCGCTGGCGGGGATGAGCCCGTGATTGATCCGAGGATCAACCGGTCAGCCAGTTGTGTTCCCCGCGCTGGCGGGGATGAGCCCTCTTGTCGGCCTACGTCACCGTTGGTGGGGTTGTGTTCCCCGCGCTGGCGGGGATGAGCCCTTATCCGCGACTTAGTACTCCCGGAAATTGAAGTGTTCCCCGCGCTGGCGGGGATGAGCCCGCAAGCGCCTACGCGGACGCATGCGGACTGGCGTGTTCCCCGCGCTGGCGGGGATGAGCCCAGCGACCCCGGTCCACACATTCGAGACTGGCCGTGTTCCCCGCGCTGGCGGGGATGAGCCCCCGACGATGTAGGCGCCCTTCGCCGTGGACACCGTGTTCCCCGCGCTGGCGGGGATGAGCCCTCGGCCGGCTCTTTGCCCTCACCGTCCCAAGCGTGTTCCCCGCGCTGGCGGGGATGAGCCCCAGACCTATTCATCCATCAAACTTCTCTCATTGTGTTCCCCGCGCTGGCGGGGATGAGCCCCGAGACTAGCCACGAACCTAACCACAACCCAAGTGTTCCCCGCGCTGGCGGGGATGAGCCCAACCACTCCCACTACATAGGAACGGCGGACACCGTGTTCCCCGCGCTGGCGGGGATGAGCCCGAGCCAAGCCGAGCAGCCAAGTGAAGGACAGTGTGTTCCCCGCGCTGGCGGGGATGAGCCCTTGGCATCGAGTCCGCAACCCACACGACAGCAGTGTTCCCCGCGCTGGCGGGGATGAGCCCCAGCCATGACCAATCCGCTAGAAGTATTCAACGGTGTTCCCCGCGCTGGCGGGGATGAGCCCTTGAGTGTTGGCTCTGTGATGATGTAGCACTCGTGTTCCCCGCGCTGGCGGGGATGAGCCCTGCGGTGCATGCGGGACCAGCGTGCCCTTCGCCGTGTTCCCCGCGCTGGCGGGGATGAGCCCCGCGGCCACACCCAACCGAACAATTGCGGGGAGTGTTCCCCGCGCTGGCGGGGATGAGCCCCTTGGCAGCCGCACTGCCAAACACGGTTTCAACGTGTTCCCCGCGCTGGCGGGGATGAGCCCGGATGAGCTTCAATCGTGACGGCATTGTTGGGGTGTTCCCCGCGCTGGCGGGGATGAGCCCAGCGAAAGTCGCCACAGCGAATCCTTCCCGCAGTGTTCCCCGCGCTGGCGGGGATGAGCCCGACGGCAACTGACTGATCGCCAAGAACCCGGTGGTTCCCCGCGCTGGCGGGGATGAGCCCGCCTACGAGCAGCGTGAGGAAGATGCCTACAAGTGTTCCCCGCGCTGGCGGGGATGAGCCCGCATCATGAAGCAGCAGCTCATCCGGGGCATTGGTGTTCCCCGCGCTGGCGGGGATGAGCCCTAAGTCCATGGCTAAGACAATCACCGCCAAGTAGTGTTCCCCGCGCTGGCGGGGATGAGCCCTTTCCCGGATTTGCACAAATCTCGTATGAGGTGTGTTCCCCGCGCTGGCGGGGATGAGCCCCGCCCTTCATGTTTGCGAAATTCCTTGATTTCCGTGTTCCCCGCGCTGGCGGGGATGAGCCCAACGGGGAGAAGAGAAAGAGGGTGGCCGGGTCGTGTTCCCCGCGCTGGCGGGGATGAGCCCAGATAGGCAAGACCATGGACACCACCGCAGAGGTGTTCCCCGCGCTGGCGGGGATGAGCCCCTCGAGCACGAGCCCAAGCAACCGCTCGGCACGTGTTCCCCGCGTTGGCGGGGATGAGCCCGCCAAGGCCTCCGACGCAAACCGCATCATCCTGTGTTCCCCGCCCTGGCGGGGATGAGCCCGTCGCCCCATACCCACGCGCTCAAGTCGTTGGGTGTTCCCCGCGCTGGCGGGGATGAGCCCGGACGTTACGGTAACGCCAACGGGGTCTGGCGGGTGTTCCCCGCGCTGGCGGGGATGAGCCCAGCGGGTGAGCGTTCGTGTCCGGGAGCTTCACGTGTTCCCCGCGCTGGCGGGGATGAGCCCAGCCCCACAAAGGCCGCTACGGGCTGCACTCAGTGTTCCCCGCGCTGGCGGGGATGAGCCCTATCCAGTCAACGGCGGGATCGGCGTTTAAGTGCGTTCCCCGCGCTGGCGGGGATGAGCCCGTCCTTGCCGTGTCATAGACGTTGGAGGCGTAGTGTTCCCCGCGCTGGCGGGGATGAACCCGGCGTTGCTGAGAGTTTCCAGCTTCGATTTCAGTGTTCCCCGCGCTGGCGGGGATGAGCCCTTGGCGTGCTGGTGCCCGCCGGATCAGTCGTGGTGTTCCCCGCGCTGGCGGGGATGAGCCCGACGAAGGCGGGCGAAGCGGCAGCCAGCGCCAGTGTTCCCCGCGCTGGCGGGGATGAGCCCCAATGTCGCCGTACATGCTCGAGCAGATCAAGGTGTTCCCCGCGCTGGCGGGGATGAGCCCGGGACGACATCGCCCGGCGTCTGGCCCTTCAAGTGTTCCCCGCGCTGGCGGGGATGAGCCCTCGACCAGCGCACACTAAGGCGTTGGCTAAGGGTGTTCCCCGCGCTGGCGGGGATGAGCCCGGCGACATGGGCACCTACACATTCGGCCGTACGTGTTCCCCGCGCTGGCGGGGATGAGCCCGTCCGAGAAGCCGAGCAAGTATGCCACCGAAAGTGTTCCCCGCGCTGGCGGGGATGAGCCCCAACCGCCTTATCTGGTTGTTGCCGATAAGTTGTGTTCCCCGCGCTGGCGGGGATGAGCCCCCAGTTCACGTTCCGGGAGCAGGACAAAGCCAGTGTTCCCCGCGCTGGCGGGGATGAGCCCGCTTTGATCCCGATCCTTGGCCCCGTCTCGACGTGTTCCCCGCGCTGGCGGGGATGAGCCCCGCCTCGCAAAACTCAGCCGAATGGAGACCGCGTGTTCCCCGCGCTGGCGGGGATGAGCCCACCTGCGCTAGTAGCGAGCTTTGCCTGGCTCAGTGTTCCCCGCGGCACGCTCGGGACGCCGAGCAGCAGACAGTGTTCCCCGCGCTGGCGGGGATGAGCCCAAAGAGCATTGGGCGGACGATGAAGTGGTCCCGTGTTCCCCTCGCCAGCGGGGATGAGCCCTGCAGGTTTCCAAGCCCGCAAGGGGAACGTCGTGTTCCCCGCGCCGGCGGGGATGAGCCCCGCCCGGTCGGATCCGCTTAGCTGGGACCGTGTGTTCCCCGCGCTGGCGGGGATGAGCCCGGCGAGGTCGCGTGCCAGCCGTGCCTGCCATCGTGTTTCCCGCGCTGGCGGGGATGAGCCCAAGGCCGTAGTCAACTAGCCCGTCTGTTAGTTGCACCTTTAAACTGACCAGAGACGGCAATGTGGATTGACCGTTCGCCGCAGCGGTTTTGACACGTGGCTGCAAGTTCTTTTGACCAGTTCTTGGCCGTTTGTGTGGCCATTGCCGGCAGGGATGAGCCTCATTACATGATTCTGGGCGTCCCGCGGTTCAGTTTCCCTCGCCGGGGGGATGAGACCCATGGGTAGGGACCAGAAAGTGCGGCGATCTAGTATTCCCGGCAAACGCGGGCAAAGGCGCAAATGGTTCACCACCCAGCTGGTGGACCCACCGCCTGCGGCAGGTTGGCCGCGGGCGGTGAGTCACGGCGTCGTACTTATGAGGCCACGGGAATCCGGCACGCGTTCTCCTGCGACACCCGGCGCAGCAGAGCCCACAGCAGCAGCCCGATGGACACTGCCGCCAGCAGGGGCTGGAGCGGCTCAAAGATCGTCATGGCGCCGGAGGTTCCCAGCGCCAGGAGCACCAGCTTGTTACAGACCGGGCAGCCCACGGCAAAGAACGCCAGCAGCGAGCCAAAGACGCCGGACTTGTTCGTGGCGCCCGTCCCGGCAAGGGGCGAGGCCACATACGTGGCCACCAACAGGCCAGTCAGCAACGAGCTGATCATCAGCGCCGCGTGCGACCACCACGTGGGCGGAATTTCCCGGCCGAAGAACGGGTTGGGAAGCAGATCCGTGGGGATGGCCACCACCACGAACGCAACCGCGGCCACCAGCGTAGCCACCAACCAGCGCCGCAGCGGCCAGACACGGAGATTCTCCAGAACGGCGCTGGCCACCTCAACTGCCCTCCGAGTCGCGACGCTCCGCAACGCCACGCTCCGCAACGCGTGACCGCCACAGGTAGGCGCCGCCAGCCAGCACCAGCGCAGCCAGCGCAACCAGACCGAAGGCAACATTGGGCACCTTGTGCGAGATCGCCGCGATCCACGATTCCGCCTGGTACTGGGCATCGATGGTCAACACGCCGCCCAGGGAGGACGTTCCCTGCGTGGCCAGGAGCAGCACGCCAATGCCGATGGACAGCACGCCGGAAACAACCATCCACACGGAGTTTTCCCACGGGCCCAGCCGGAAGCGGCGAGGTTTCAGCCAGCCGCGCTCACCGAGCCGCCACCGCGTCCACAGCAACGACAATATCCCCAGCGGCAGCGCCATGCCGAAGGCAAAGATGGCCAGCATGATGCCGCCGTAGACTGGATTTCCGCCTGCTGCGGCCACGGCAAGGACCGATCCAAGGATAGGGCCGGCACACACGCCCGCCACGCCATAGACGGAGCCCAGCACAAACACCGACACCGCCGAGGTGCTGTCCGCACCGGCCCTGCGGCTGAGGCCTGGGAATTCCACCCCCACAATCTGCAAGATTCCACTGACAATGACCACGGCGGCCGCAACAGAAATCAGCGTCGTTCGGTTTTGCAGCACCAGGGATCCGAGCAGCCCGGCCAGCAGGCCCAGCGGTACTAACGTGGTCAGCAGCCCGGCGTAGAACAGTGCCGTGCGGCCCAATAGTTTGCCGGGGCTGGCGAAGGCATAGGCAAAGAAGGCTGGCAGTAACATGACCGAACATGGACTCAGAAGGGTCAGGATGCCGCCTAGGAACGCTCCTGTGTAGCCAATATCCACGGCTACTTGGCCTTCGCCAGAGCTTCGTCAATGACCTGGACGAACACATCCAGCGGCTGCGCCCCGGGAATGGACTGGTTATTGATGACAAAAGTGGGGGTGCTGTTCAATCCCAGTGAGGTCCCTTCGGCAAGATCGGCGTTGACCTGGGCCCGCAGTTCGGGGCCTTTGAAGTCCGTGGCGAACTTGGCCATGTCCGGCACGCCAACCTTCTTGGCGAACGCCAGCAACTCCGGATCGGACAGCTCCGCCTTGCCCTTTTCGGGCGCTGCCGCGTAGACGGCCTCATTGAACTGCCAGAACAAGCCCTGCGCCCCTGCTGCCCGGGCGGCCACGGCGGCGTTCACCGAGGATTCGCCAAACACCGGCAGGTCGCGCCACTCGATGCGCAGCTGGCCGGCGTCAACATACTTCTTGATGATGTCGGGTTGGGTCTTGCGGGCGTAAACCCCGCAGAACGGGCACCGATAGTCCGAGTACTCGATCATGACAACCGGGGCATCCACCGCGCCCAGGGCCTGGGGGTCTCCGGGAATGCGGCGTTCCAGCTGCAGATCGGGCGCCTCCTTGCCGGCGTCGGACACGCCAGGGGCTGCCGCCTGGTTCAGACGCTTCTCGCCGGCGGCGGCGCCAACAAAAATAATGGTCAAGACAAGTGCCACAGCCAACACCAGGGACAGGATGATGTTGCGGGTTTTCTTCGTATTCATGAATAGACTCTCGGGATTGTGCAGGCACAGCCCTCCGGCGGACGCGAATTCTCGCGGTCCGGCGGCGGCGCACCATGGCTATATATAAGGACACGTTCGACGCCGTTCCTCCAGCCCTGCTGCTACGCGGGGGATGGGTGCCGGCGCACGGAGGTCTACGTCCTTACAATTCCCAGGTCCAGATGCGTCAGTGACGCCGGGGTTCTGCCCAACAACTGGGCCGCGCCCGAGTTTGCCTTGGTCCGCTCGGCAAGACCGGCGTCGGTGTCCTGCTGCGCCGGCTGCAAGTGGGCGGGAACTGGGGGAAGAGCATCGCGTTCCAGCCTGACCTTGTCCCGGCCGGGCACGCACGCCGTGGAGACCGGGGCTGTGAGAGCCGCAACGGAAACATCAGTGGCGGGGGAGAACTGCGCCGCTGAAACGTGCGCTGCTGAAACATGCGCCGCTGAAACGTGCGCAGTGGGGGCGTGGGTGGCGGTTGCCTGCATGCCGGCCTGAGCTTGGGCGCCGCTGCAGCCGAAGGCCACCAGCAGCAATCCGGCAAACGCCAGCAGGATCGCGTGGGTGGTCAGGCGGAGCATGGAAACGGTGCTTCGCATCCTCAGTCCTTTCGCCACGGGAGCAGGCAGGGCCGGATCCCTGCGCATTCGCACCACTATACGTGAGCTGCTTGAGGGCCAAGCCGGGACAAATGCTGCCCGCAGCCGCCACTTCCCAGGACGGCGGTTGGCGCGTGCGGGGGAGAAGTCCGAGGTGACTGACGCTGGGAGGAGGAATCCGGCGTCGAACATGGCTATGTTGGGCAACATTGGCACGACATGCCGGTGAACGTCAGGACAACTCTGAGTGTCACGTCACGGAAAGTGCTTTTGTGATCCGCGCCAACTCAACGATTATTCGCAAATATGCCGCCGCTCTGAGATTCAAAGTGACGCACCTCTCAGATCTTTATGGCATTGGGCCAATAAACATGTATACTTGGACGTAGTTGTAGTGTTGCGTTTTTTGTAGTTGAAGCGACGACACCCTTTCGGGGGACCGTCGCTTTTCTGGAGAAGCGGACTTACACCGTATAAACGGAGGCCCGAAGGTCGGGCGGAATCTCCAACTTCAGAAGGAAATAGAAACAATGGCAACAGGTACCGTTAAGTGGTTCAACGCTGAAAAGGGCTTCGGCTTCATCTCTCCCGATGACCAGAGCCAGGATGTGTTCGCACACTACTCCGCAATCAACTCCTCGGGCTACCGCTCCCTCGAAGAGAACCAGAAGGTTTCCTTCGATGTTGAGCAGGGTCCCAAGGGTCCTCAGGCAGTCAACATCCAGGCTATCTAATTCTAAAGAAAACGTGCGGGTAACCGCGCATTCTTTAGTCCTTAGGGCTTGAACAGATAGGGTTCGGGATTTATCCCGGGCCCTATCTGTATTTAACATCTGAATTTATCGGCTGGTTTTGCGGGGGATTGCCGCCCGTCCTGGCGTCCGGCCCGGCGCAGGCTAGGGGGCTGTTGCGGACATTCGCCCGTGGTGGGCCCACGGGCGAATGTCCACAGCGGCCCCCGCGGCCGGGCTGGCTGCGCGCCGTCTTGCGGACCGCAGCATGTTGTGGCGGATTCCATTGGCGGCGCTCACGGGCGTGCGGCCCACCATGTGGCACCATTGAAGACGATGAACACCAAAGCGGATAAGCGCCAACGCGACGGAATTCCCATGCCGCTGTGGCTGCAAGGGGTGTTCGAGGCTGCGCAAATGTTTGTTATTTCGGCACTTGCTGTCACTGTTCCACTGCTCGCCACGTGGCTGGCTGGCGGATTCGGGGAGAAAGACGTCTCCGTTATTGCCCGGCTGGCGGGACAGATTTGGCTGGTGGGGCACGGTGTTTCGCTGCACCTGACCCAGATCACAGGGCCCAGCTCCGCCACGGTGGAAACGGGCATCTTCAGCCTTTTGCCCCTAGGTCTTGTGCTGATTCCCTTCTTCCTGTCGTGGCGCTCGGGCCGGCGCCTGGCCAGGGCTTCCTACACGGACCAATTGTGGCAACCACTGGTTGGTGCCGTGGTCCTCTACGCGGCGGCGGGGCTGGCCACTGCATTTGTCTGCAGTGTGCCCGGCATTGAGGCTCCCCTGCTGGCCAGCATGCTGATTCCGGCTATTCCGGCCGCTGCCGGACTCATTGTGGGCTCACGGCTGGAGGCAGGTTCCTGGAGCCGGCTGATCGGGGTGAACGCGGCCGACTGGATCTCCAAAACAAGCCAAGACCAGCGCTGGGCAGGCTCTTACGCGTGGACAGTTGTCAGCTCGGGATTCCTGGCCATCATGGCAGCACTGTCCCTCTCGGCCCTGATGCTCACGGTGAATCTGGCCATGCGCTGGAATGACATCATTGGCGTGTATCAGGCACTGCGGCCCGGTGCCATTGGTGGCGCGGCACTCACCCTTGCCCAATTAGCCTTCATGCCCAACCTGGCCATTTGGGCCCTGGCGTGGGCCGGCGGGGACGGATTCTCCCTGGGACTTGGCTCCAGCGTGTCCCCGCTGGGCACCTCCGTGGCACCTGTTCCGCCCATCCCGCTTTTGGCGGCCCTGCCCACCGGCACCCTGACATGGGGATTCGCCGCGCTAGTCATCCCCATTTCGGCAGGTCTGCTGGCCGGCTGGTGGTTTGTGCGGGCCGGGGAAAACCACTTTGATGAATGGGTATCCCTGAAGGTGCGCCAGCGCTGGCTGTCACTGCCCCTGTCAACACTGTTCCTTGGCGCCGTCATTGCAGCGGTGGCGGCCGTGCTCTCCGGCGTCCTGTTCTGGCTCTCCCAAGGCTCCATTGGCCTAGGCCGGCTCACCGAGCTGGGGCCGGATCCCATCACTGCCGCGCTGTGGGTGGGCGCCGAGGTGGGTATTGGCGTCATGGCCGGTTCGCTGCTGGCGCCGTGGCTGGAAGGCGATCGGACAGAGCCAGCCCCCGTACGCCGCCGTACCGAGAGTGCCGAATAGGGACTGCGGTCCGCATCGCCTAAAATTGCACCCATGCGCATAGTTGTTTTAGTCTCCGGAACCGGCTCAAATCTCCAAGCAGTGATCGACGCCGTGGACGCTGGCACCCTGCCCCTGGAAATCGCCGCCGTGGGAGCGGACAGGCCCGGCACCTTCGGTGTGGAGCGGTCCGCCGCCGCCGGGTTGGAAACCTTTGTGGTGAACTTCAAGGACTACGCTACCCGCGCCGATTGGGATGCGGCGCTGCTGGAAACCGTTGCCGCCTACCAGCCGGACTACGTTGTCTCCAGCGGGTTCATGCGCATTGTGGCTCCGAGCTTCATTGACGCCTTCGTGGGCCGCTACGTCAACACGCACCCGGCCCTGCTGCCGTCCTTCCCGGGCGCCCACGGTGTCCGCGACGCCATGGCCTACGGGGTCAAGGTCACCGGCTGCACAGTCCACTTTGCCGACGCCGGCGTGGACACAGGCCCCATCATCGCCCAGACACCCGTGGCCATCTTGCCGGATGACACCGAGGAATCGCTCCACGAGCGCATCAAGGTTGCCGAGCGCGAGCTCCTGATTGAGGTGTTGCATGATCTGGCCCGCGCCTAACTCTCACTAGCCCCCCCCCCGTCTATGACGCACTTGTTGCATCGATTTCCCCGAAAACGGGGGTATTTGGAGCAACAACTGCGTCACAGTTGGGTTAGGGGGCGACGGCGGGGATTTGCTTTGAGTTTTTTCTGTCCAGGAACCAGGTGGAGACCTTGCCCAGCAGCCAGCCCAGGGCGATCGAGGCCACGATGGCGATGACCACGGCCATTTGGGTGGAGACGTTGGGCCAGTAACGGGTCAAAATTCCCACACCCACGGCGTAGCCGGACCAGATGCTCGCCGAGACCAGCGAAAACACGGCAAAGGCGCGCACCGAGTAGCCGGCCGCCGTCGCTGCAATGTTGGAGGAGAGCCGTCCCAGCGGGATGAAGCGCGATGTCAGCATGAACATGTAAGGGCGCTGCGTGAGCCTGCGCGTGGCGGCGTCGAGGGCCCGCTGGCGCCGGGTCCCGGGCCCGGCACCCCAGCGCGAATTGCCCATGAGCTTGGTGATGCCATACGTGGCCAGATCCCCGGCCACGGCCCCCGCCACCATGGCGAGCACCAGCAGCCCGGCCCGGGGACCGCCGTCGAGCCCGGCAAGAGCACCCAGTGCCACAAACACAGTGGTGCTGGGAATGGGCGGTATCAGGGCGGAGAACATGACAAATGCCCCGCCCACAAGGTAGACCCAGAAGCTCGCGAGGAAGCCGGTGGTGTCGGCGGCGAGATCCATGCGTGGCCTTCTTCAAGTAGTGGGTGCGGCGGGAAAGCTCCCCGCCGTCACAGCCAGTTTACTGGCGATGGGCCAAAGCCGGCACCGACTAGGCCAGCACTGACTAGGAGCGCTTGCGGCCAAACACCAGGGACGCCACAGCGGTGGCCGCGGTGACCGTGTACACGGCTGGCCAGGCACCCAACTTTTTGGCCAGGGGGTGGGAAGCGCCAAAAGCCACCACATAGGTGGTGGTCAGGGCTGCCGCGGCACACGTACCGGCGTTCTTCTTCCAGCCAACAAAGGCCGCGGCGCCGGCGGCCGCCAGGACGGCACCGCCCAGCTGGCGGTTCCCCGTGGCGCGGGCGGTTTGGTAGCCGCCGAGCAATCCGGTGGTGGCGAAAACGGTGGGAAGCAGGGCGCTCATGAATGGTCCTCGAGGTTAGAAGAATTGCTGTCCAAGATAGGCTACCGGCCCAAGGTGGGCGGCAGCTGAAAACGGTGCCCGCCCCGCAGTCCGGGACCCTAGTCCAGCACGGCGCCCTTGGTTTCCGGGGCGGAGACGGCCATCCAGATGACGGCCAGCAGAACCAGCCCGCCGGTCAGCGCAAACGTCAGCGGCAGGCCCAGCACGGGCCATAGCAGGGAGCCAAAGATCAGCGGCACCAGCCCGGCGCCCACCCGGGAAATGGTGGAGGCCCAACCAAACCCTGTGGCGCGCAGATGCGTTGGGTAGAGCTCGGAAACGTAGGTGTACAGCACGGGGATGGCCACCTGGATGACAAAACCAAACACCAGCAGCCAGATCTGTGCGGCCACGGGCGCATCCAGAACCAGGGCAAAGATCACCAGCGACAACGCAGCCAGCGGGCCGGTGATGGCCAGGATCCACTTGCGGCCCAAACGCTCCACCAGCAGGGCGGCAGCCACCACGCCCAGCAGGCCAATGCCTGTCATGGCGGCCGTGGCCATGAACGCCTTGTTTTCGGCATACCCGGTTGCCACCAAGATGGACGGCATCCAGGTCAGGGCGCCGTAGTACACCAGCAAAATGGTCAGGAACAGGGACCAGGCAATGCCGGTGATGCGCCAGTTAAAGCGCCACAGCCCGGCCAGCTGCTCGGTGACCTTGCCCAGCGACAGCTTGGGCGCATCCGCCGGCTCCGGCAGTTTCCACGGCCCCACGGTGGCGCCGGTGCGACGGATCAGCGTATCAATGACCTTTTTGGCCTCCACGGGACGCCCGGCCCGCACCAGGTACAGCGGCGATTCCGGGATCCCCACACGGACCCAGAACACCAGCAGCGCCGGCAGCACCATGACCAGCATCAGGTACCGCCAGTTGCCAAAGCTGGCCATAAGCACAGCGGAGACAACCCCGCACAAGGTGGCGCCAATGGGCCACCACGCATCCATGGCCGTGAGCACCCGTCCGCGGTGCTTGCGCGGTGTGAACTCGCCCACCAGCGCATAGTCCACGGGGATGCAGCCGCCCAGGCCAAAACCGGCAATGAAACGGAAAAGGCAAAAAACTACCAAATCGTTGGAGAAGGCGCCCAGCACGGTGAAGATGGAGAAAATGAGCAGCGTCAAGGTGAAGGCCTTCTTGCGCCCGATGATGTCAGCAATGGATCCCCACGCAAACGCACCCACGGCCATGCCAATCAGGTTCGCGGTGCCAATCCACGCCGCCTGCCCCGGGCTGAGCCCCCATTCCTTGGACAGCAAGGGGATCAGGAAGCCATTGAGCGTCACATCCCAGGCGTCGAACATGAAGCCCAGCCCGCCAATGAGGAAGATGCTGCCCTGCACCCGCCACCGCCACGGCAGCTCCTGCACCACGCGGTCGCCTGTCATCAAAGCCGTAGGGGTGCTCATGGTGCCTTCCGAATTAAGTATTGGCACCAGAATAGACGACGTCGGACACGGCCTTGCGCAGCCCCGTCGCGTCATCCCCGTCCCGGCTAGGGCTCACGCGGTTGCTGAGCAGGGAGACCACCACGCCGCGGCTGCGGTCAACGAGCAGGGAGGTTCCCGTGAAGCCGCCGTGCCCGCGCGCCTCCGTGCCGTAGTCTCCCATGGCCGGCTGTTGGTTGATGCGCAGCCCCAGTCCGTGCCCGTAGCCGGGATCCGCCGGGTCAAAGTTTGCCCCCAGCGCCTGGGGCAGCTGGCTGCGCCACATTTCAGCGGCCAGGGCGGGGGAGAGGATGCCCGGCAAGCCATTCAGCAGTGCCATGCCAAAAACGCGCAACCCGTCAGCCGTGGCAAACATGCCGGCGTTGCCGCTGAGCCCGCCCAACGACCAGGCGGCCTCGTCGTGCACGATCCCGCGCACCAGCCCGCGGCCCAGCCCCGGCGCGAACTCTGTGGGCGCGCAGCGGTCAATGCGCGGGGTGCCGGTGATGCCGTCAGTGGGTAGCTGGTACAGCAGGCGTTCCTTCACCAGCTGCCCCCACGGCGCCTTGGTCACATGCTCGGCCAGCGCCATAATGGTGTTGAACCCGGCGCAAGAGTACGCAAAGCGTGTTCCCGGAGCCGCCTCCAGCTCAGTGGACAGCAGGTCCGCCAGCAGAGCCTCGCGCTCAAATCCGCGCCCGTTGGACAATGCAGTGTGCCAGCCCCGCCACTCGGCCGGCAGCCCGGACGTGTGCGTGAGCAGGTGCCGCAACGTGACTGTAGCCTTGGCGCCACGCGCATACGCGGGCAGCCGCTTGCCAATGGGTGCGTCCAGCGCCAGGACGCCGCTGTCAACCAGGATCAGTGCCGTGACGGTGGTGAACAACTTGGTCACGGACGCCAGGTCATAGTAGGTGTCCACGGTGGCGGCCCCGGCCGTGAGCACGGGCAGCTCCGCACCTCCCACCGCCACGGCGCAGCCCACAGAGGGTGCCACGCCGTCCCTGACGGCAGCATCCAGCAGCCCCTGCAGGCTGCGGCGCGTACTACTGGTTGCGGGGAAGTGGTGAGGTGCATTCATGGGTTGGTTCCGCCGTCGTGCCTGGAGAAGGATCAGTGGGAGGGTGTGCCGGCGCTGATGGCCGCCGGCAGGAAACCGTCATTCTGGGCCAGAAGCTCCACTGCCTGCGCGGCCGGGAGTCCCGTCATGATGGCCAGGATGGCGGCCTTGACATGCCCGCCAGCCGCTGCGAGGGCGGTGGCGGCCGTGGCGGCGTCGCACTCGGTGACCCGCATCAGGGTGCGTTCGCTGCGGGCGCGCAGCTTGGCGTTGGTGGCCAGCAAATCCACCATGACGTTCTTGTAGGTCTTGCCCAGACGGACCATGGTGATGGTGCTGATCATGTTCAGCACCAGTTTCTGGCACGTCCCGGACTTGAGCCGGGTGGAGCCGCTGAGGAACTCCGGGCCCACCTCAATTTCCAGGGCGGAATCGGCTGCGGCGCCCAGGGCGGAGTTGTTGTTGCAGGCGAATCCCACTGTGTAGGCGCCCTGCGCCCGTGCTGCCCCGATGGCGGCGATCACGTAGGGGGTGCGTCCGGAGGCGGCAATGCCAACCACCGAATCATTGGGGCCCAGCTTCAGGGCCGCCATGTCCGCGGCGCCGGCCTCCTCGCTGTCCTCGGCGTTCTCCACGGCCTGATCCACGGCAGCCTGGCCGCCGGCGATGACGCCCACCACCAGGGCGGGGTCCGTGCCGAAGGTGGGCGGACATTCGCTGGCATCCAAAATGCCCATCCGGCCCGGGGTGCCGGCGCCCACGTAGATGAGCCGTCCGCCCCGGCCCATGCGGAGCGCAATTTCATCGATGATCGCAGCAATGGCCGGAAGCTGCTGTGCAATGGCCGCCGGGACTAGGGCATCTTCGCTGTTCATGCCGGCCACCAGTTCCGCGGTGGTCAGCGCAGCCAGATCGGGGTACTTGGTGTTGGCGGCCTCGGTGACAAGCGTGCCAATCTCGTTGCGGACGGACTCGGTCTGGGCAGAAGTTTCAGTCATGGTGTGGTCTTTTCTTGAGGACGGCAGGCTGTGTGCACGGCTTAATGTGGGCACGGCAGGAGGTGGCTTAGGCGGTTTCCAGCAGGCGCACAACAGCCTGGGCCGTAACGCGGCTGAATCCGTGGCAGTGGATGGTGGCGTTATCCGTGGGGGCCTCCGTGATCAGGCCCGCATTGATGACCACGGCGTGGGGGGCCTGCGCCAGGATGAACTCCACGGTGGCACGCTGTTCGGCGGACGCCAGCGAATCCACAATGACCAGAACTGCCCCCGTGGAGCGCTTGAGCAGTTCTGCCAGCTCGGGTGCCGGAGTCTGCTGCGCATGCGCGGCGCTCACCGTGTAACCGTCCAAGGCCGTGGCAATGAAGTTCTCGGTGGGGCCGGCAGCCATGTTGTGGCCGGTACGCGCATCCACCAGCGTTACGGCTCCGGAGCCGCTCAGCACAGGCTTGGCGGTCAGGGAATCCACCCTGGCGGCCCGGGCAGCAACGGAAACCCAGTCGACGTCGTCGTTCTCGGTTTCCGCAACGTCCCCGGCACACCATTGCGCCAGGGCCTGGACGCGGGAGGCGGCCTTGCGCAGCGTTTCAAGAGGCAGGCGGCCCGAGGTGGCTGCGGCCAGCAGGGCGTCGTACACCTCAACGTAGCAAGACTCGTCGTCGCGACCCGTGGTGTAGGCGTTCAGTGGGTTGCCAACACACAGCAGGTCATTGCCGGCCAGCAGGGCCAGCACGCCGCCCTCGCCGGGACCAACCGTGGCACGCACGGCAGCCATGTCCAGGGCGTCGGTGATCAGCACGCCCTCAAAGCCCATTTCGCGCAGCAGGGCGCTCGCCGCCGGATTCAGCGTGGCAGGGGACTCGCCCAGCTCGGGGATGATGATGTGCGCGCTCATCATAGACGCCACCCCGGCATCCGTGGCCGCCTTGAACGGGGGCAGGTGGAACTGTGCCATTTCCGCCATGGAAAGCTCCACGCGGGCGGTGTCCATGTGGGAGTCGGCCACGGTGTCGCCGTGCCCGGGGAAGTGCTTGGCGCAGGCGGCAACGCGCTGGGTCTGGATGCCCTTCACGGCCGCGGCCGTGTGCGCACTGACCAGCTCGGTGTCGGCACCAAAGGCGCGCACGCCAATCACGGGGTTCAACGGGTTGGTGTTCACATCCGCCACGGGGGCAATGGCCAGGTTGATCCCGGCGTCGCGGCACAGCCGGCCAATGGCGCGGCCCGCGGCTTCTGTGGTGGGGAGGTCATTGAGGGCGCCCAGCGCGGCGGCACCGGGGATGGTTGAACCGTCCCGGGCCTGCAGGCGGGTGACGTTTCCGCCCTCTTCATCCACGCCAATGACAGCTGCCGGGTTGGCGGCGCGGATGGCGGCGGAGAGTGCGGAGACCTGCGCCGGAGCATCGGGATCAATGTTGTGGGCAAAGTACACCACGCCCGCCAGACCGTTCTGCAGGGCCGCCTCCAGCCACTGTGGCACGTCTGTGCCAACAAAACCGGGGAGGATCACGGAGTTGATCAGGCGGGGAAGATCGGGGGAAATGGCGTCAGCTGTGGACGGTGCGTGCTGCAGATCACTGGAAGTCATGAGGAAATCCTACCGGCGCGTAGTGGCCTAAACTTTATATGTCGCCACCATCGAGCCACCCAACGGAGAATTTCTGTGACCAGCGTTCCTCTCAACCGTGTTCCCATCCGCCGAGCCTTGATCTCGGTCTACGACAAAACCGGGCTGGAGGAGCTGGCCATTGGTCTGCACGCCGCCGGTGTCGCCATTGTTTCCACAGGTTCCACCGCTGCCAAGATTGCCGCAGCAGGTGTTCCCGTCACAGAAGTTTCCGAGGTCACGGGATTCCCCGAAGCCCTTGACGGCCGCGTTAAGACGCTGCACCCCTTGGTTCATGCAGGCATCCTGGCCGACCGCCGCCTGCCCGACCACGTGCGCCAGCTCGAAGAGATGAACGTTGAGCCCTTCGATCTGGTTGTGGTGAACCTGTACCCGTTCGTTGACACCGTGAACTCCGGTGCCGGCCAGGACGCTGTGGTTGAGCAGATCGATATCGGCGGCCCGTCCATGGTCCGCGCGGCAGCCAAGAACCACCCCTCGGTGGCTGTGGTTGTTGACCCCGCCAGGTATGCCGACGTCATTGCCGCCGCAGCTGCCGGTGGCTTTGAACTCGTGGCCCGCCAGCGCCTCGCCGCTGCAGCCTTCGCCCACACGGCCGCCTACGACAACGCCGTGGCTGCGTGGACCTCCGCCCAGTTCTTGGACGTTGACGGCGACGGTATCATCGACTGGCCCGCCTACGCCGGGTACTCCCTGGAGCGCTCAGAGGTTCTGCGCTACGGCGAAAACCCGCACCAGCAGGCGGCCCTGTACGTGGACAAGGCCGCGCCGTCCGGCATCGCCCAGGCCGACCAGCTTCATGGTAAGGCCATGAGCTACAACAACTTTGTTGACGCCGACGCCGCCCTCCGCGCAGCCTTCGACTTCGCCGAGCCGGCTGTCGCCGTCATCAAGCACGCCAACCCTTGCGGTGTTGCCGTGGCGTCCCCGGATGCTGTGGACCCCATCGCCGACGCACACGCCAAGGCGCACGCCTGCGATCCGCTCTCCGCTTTTGGTGGCGTCATCGCCGCTAACCGCACCGTCACGGCGGCCATGGCCCGCACCGTGGCCGGCATCTTCACCGAAGTGGTCATCGCCCCGGACTTTGAGCCGGAAGCCGTGGAAATCCTCGCCAAGAAGAAGAACATCCGCCTGCTGGCACTGCCCGAAGGCTACGGCCGCTACCCGGCTGAAGTCCGCCAGGTATCCGGCGGCATGCTGGTCCAGATGTCTGACAAGGTGGACGCCGACGGCGACTTCCCCGCCAACTGGACGCTCGCCGCAGGCGCACCGGCGGATGCTGACACCTTGGCCGATTTGGCGTTCGCCTGGACAGCAGTCCGCGCCGCCAAGTCCAACGCCATCCTGCTCGCCAATAACGGCGCTGCAGTGGGCATCGGCATGGGCCAGGTGAACCGTGTTGACTCCTGCAAGCTCGCAGTGGAACGCGCCAACACCCTCGGCGTGGCTGTGGAATCCGACGTTGACGCAGCCGGTGGTGCCTCGGGTGCCGAAGGCGTTTCGGCGCAGCGCTCCATCGGCGCGGTGGCATCCTCCGACGCGTTCTTCCCGTTCGCTGACGGCCTGCAGATCCTGCTCGACGCCGGCGTCCGCGCAGTTGTGCAGCCCGGCGGTTCCGTGCGCGACGACGAGGTCATCGCCGCGGCCAACGCTGCCGGCATCACCATGTACTTCACCGGTGCGCGCCACTTCTTCCACTAGCATGTGGACCTGGCTGGGGGAGCCCGGCGTCGCAGCAACCCAGATTGTTGGGGCCGCGACGCTGGCCTTCCTGGCCCTGCTGGTGGGCATAGTGATTGCCATGCGCCGCTAGGCGCATAAAGTACGACGGCGGCGTGTCACCTTTTAGACAAAAGGTGACACCCCGCCGTCGTACTGCGTTTAATAACGCTTAAAGACGCTGATATGTCGGAAGGTTTGTCAAGGGGCGTAGGTATGCGGCTCCCAACTTTCTTTGTTGGGGGCCGTCGGGTGGGTGCCGTCCGGGTGTGGTGGTTGTGCTGGCTA